>JAKIXL010000040.1:7581-10183 GCA_022709105.1 Thermoplasmatota archaeon
TACGAAATCACTTAGGCCCGATCATTTGACCACCTGACGAAGGAGATCGATGTTGGGCACATTGAGGCGTAAAGCAGAGTTGGAAAAGCGCACTGCCGAACGGCCTAGAGGAAAACGATGAGCAGAACCTCCAAGAAAGAGGCTCTCTCAGGTCCACGGGTTTTAGCGACCTACGGATGCGTGAGAACATTAGCGTTCGAGGAAAAAACTCTTTTAGAAAAGCCGGAGAGGGTTCGCGGTCCTATCGACCACCTGTCACTTACCTTGTATGGGTCGACACGGGGGCAGGAAAACAGGGTTCAGCAATATCTATATGATTTTAGCTCAATAGGCGGACATCTCTACTATCGACCTCATCACCTATGCGCCGGCCTTGTCCGTGCACGAAAGACCTGGCCATGACATTCCAGTTTCTTATCGCTTGGGCGGGCTCAAGATTACCATCGATTGGAAAGCGCGGTCGTCAAATCCATTTCAACCGTTCACATGCCCCGCAAGCCTTTGAGGGGCCCGGCGCTCATCATAATGGCCGTTCCCTTTTTTCACCATCTCCGACCGACCGGTCCTCCACGATGATAGCAGCCAGCGGTCCGATCGCTAACGATTCGTGCCCTTAGTTGCACGCTCGATCTCGGATCCCAGCAAATGCTCCATAGAGGTCATGGCGTTCTCCCTGCTCTGAGGATATGACTTGACCTTGCCCTTGACGGCGATGACATCCTCGCCATTGGCCAGGACATAGCGTTCCTGGAACGCCTCCTGCTTGTCCAATCGGAAATAGAAGAAAGAATCATCGTCCATGCGCAGGTCGAGAGTATCGAGAAGGACCGTCAGGGACCGAGGGCCCAGGGAGCGCAGCAATGCCTTGATGTGCTTGGAGTCGCTGATCTTCGCCTCCATCACGATGATGGGATTACCGTAATATCCGGTGCTCGAGCTCCGGGTCACGGTCTCCGCGCCGGAAACGAACCGGAGCGCTCTCTCCACCTTCGCGGGGTCCTCGGTGCCGTGAGCGAACGTGCGAAAGGATAGGTTGGCAATGTCCACGAATGTCCATGCAACTAGCGGATATTATTCATTTCCGTCCTGGGGCAGCGTATCCCAACGGAACAATTGCTCCGCAACCTTAAAATCGCCATTTCCATAATCGTTGAAGGAAGCAAGCGAGGTCAGAAGAATGTTAGAGATACGATTCCACGGACGCGGCGGGCAAGGAGCTGTCGTCGCTTCCGAGATCCTAGCCAGGGCGGCCATGAAGGAGGGCAAGCACGCATCGGCCTTCCCGTTCTTCGGCGTGGAAAGAAGAGGAGCTCCGGTCATGGCGTTCTGCCGCATCGATGACCGCCCCATACGCATCCACGCCGGCATCTACGAGCCGGACCACGTTGTCGTCCTGGACCATGCGCTCATGAGGTTGGTCAACGTACTGGAGGGGCATAAGGAAGGCGGCTCGCTGGTCGTGAACACCTCTCTTCCGCTGAAGGAGCTGAGTCTCCCGGAAGGACTGAGGACAGTGCTCATAGACGCAACGACCATAGCTCTCCGAAGAGGCCTGGGCAGCGCGACCGCGCCCATAGTCAACACCGCCATCCTAGGCGCTTTCGCCAAGGCCTGCGACATAGTGTCCATAGATTCCATACTTGAGAGCATCAAGGAGTCGGCGCCGGCCAAGAAGGAACAGAACGTGGCGGCGGCCCAGGATGCCTACCGTGCCGTGGGTGGGATGTGATGTACAGGACCTACAAGGATCTCCCGTCCGAACCGGTTGCGTTCCAGAGCACCGAGGACATCATGACCGGTACCTGGAGGACCATACGCCCGGTCATCGACAAGGGCAAGTGCATTCGCTGCTACATGTGCTGGAAGTTCTGCCCCGATATGAGCATGATCGTGGAGAAGGAGGGCGACTATCCATACGTCGACCTTGACCATTGCAAGGGCTGCGGGATCTGCTCCAACGAATGTCCGCGCGGGGCCATAAAGATGGAGAGGGAAACACTATGATCGACATGATGAACGCAAACCACGCCGCCGCGATCGCCGCCAAGCTCGCGCGGGTGGACGTCACCGCTGTTTATCCCATCACCCCGCAAACGTCCATCTCTGAAAAGCTAGCGGAGATGGTCCAGAAGGGCGAGATGGACGCCAAGTTCCTCACCGTGGAGAGCGAACACTCCGCCATGTCCGTGCTGATCGGCGCTTCGTATGCCGGGGCGCGTACTTTCACTGCGACCTCCTCTCACGGCCTTGCGCTCATGCACGAGATGCTGATGTGGGCCGTCGGTGCGCGGAGGCCCATCGTAATGCCGGTCGCCGCCCGCACCATCGGCGCCCCTTGGAACATCTGGGGAGAGCATCAGGACGTCATCACCGAGCGGGACACAGGCTGGCTGCAGATCTTCTGCGAGAACAACCAAGAGGTCCTTGACACCGTTCTGATGGCCTACCGCGTGGCCGAAGACCCCGAGGTCATGCTCCCGATCATGGTGGTCGAGGACGGCTTCATAATGTCGCACACCGTGGACATAGTGGACGTGCCCGAGCAGGATAGGGTGGACCGCTACCTACCGCCGTTCAGGCCCAAGTATCCCATTGACGTCAA
>JAKIXL010000040.1:10262-10498 GCA_022709105.1 Thermoplasmatota archaeon
GCCGCAGCTACGGCGGCCTTATGGAGTACTACCAGTGCGAGGACGCCGATGCCATATTGGTGATCGCCGGCTCCGCCGCCGGCACCGCCAAGGAGGTGGCCGACCGCTTCCGCTCCGAGGGAAAGAAGGTCGGCGTGGCAAAGCTGCGCGTGTTCCGCCCATTCCCGGCCAAGGAGGTCCGGAGACTGAGCGAGATGACCTCCACCATAGGGGTCTTCGACCGGTCCTACACCTTC
>JAKIXL010000041.1:0-1764 GCA_022709105.1 Thermoplasmatota archaeon
AGGGAGGCGCTCAGGAAAATGATGCAAAATGGGTTGGGGGGAGGATCGCAATAGCGTGCTGTCCTCCCCCGGTCTTTCTCCTCCTCTCTCGCGTGCGGAAAGGCAGGCCTTCCGCAACGAACTCTCCTCGTAACAAGATTTTATGCAACGATATATAAGGGTATCCGACCGTCGTATAAAATGGGGGAGTAAAAGGTTTGGGCGTTCGAATGCTCAGATCAGGCCTGCAGAATGGCGGCCATGGTCCGGTTGGCCATCTGATCGAAGGTCTCTATCCCGGTTACCTTTCCGGCGTATTCTGAAAGGGCGGCGATGTCGTCCCTCCTAAGATATTCCAGCTTGAACTTCCTTGAGCCGGCCATAAGCTGCTTGAGGCCCTCGCCTATCCTATCTTCCATATAGGTGTTCAGACCGACAGCTCCCCACGGAATGCTCTTTCCAAGCTTCTGGCCAGGGAACCTCCGTTGAAGCTCCGGTGCCTTGACGAAGAAGGTCTCAGGCTCGAAGGTGTACTGGTCGGAGAAGGACTTTGGCAGCTTGCGTGATTCGGCCAGGCGCGCGAAGTACTCGGACTTCATGACCGCCAGGATGGGAGCGCGGGCCATTCCGATGGCCTTGATCAGGGGGCCATCCCCAAGGTTGCTCATGGCCATGGACTTGTAGATCTGGGTCTCGTTGGTGAACCCTCCGGCGAACACCAGGTCCGGGACGAAGCGTCCCTGGTCCTTTAAGATCTTGGCGCACGCGAGCACCTGGGCCTCCAGATGCACAGTGGGCGTGGACATCTCGTTCATCATGGGGACCGGGGACATCCCGGTGCCGCCGCCCGCGCCGTCGAACGTGAGCATGTCGATCTTGGCCTCCGACGCCGCCTTCATGGTGAAGGCCACGACCTCGGGGCGATACGCCCCGGTCTTCAGGAACACATGCCTGGCGCCGCTCTCTCTCAGACCTTCAACGTCCTCAACGAAAGAGCGGTGGTCGGGGAACCCGACCCGGCTGTGCCTTTCGAAGGTCTTGAAACCACCGGACCTGAAGGCCTCCTGGACCGATGGGTCCTCAGGATCGGGAAGGACGAGATAGCCGCGGCTCTTGAGTTCGATGGCCCGCTCGAGGGAGGAGATCCTTACCTCACCGCCGATGGCCTTGGCCCCTTGGCCCCACTTGCGCTCGATGATGTTGACCTCGAGCTTGGAGAGAGCATATTGGTCGACGCCCGCGCGGGTGTCCTCCACGTTGGTCTGGACAGCGATGTCTCCGAACTTCCCGTCCCATAAGGCTCGGAACGAAGAGATCCTGAACTCCAGGTCTGGGGACCGAACGACCTTACCGTCGGAATAGATGGAATCGCGGTCCATGCCGCAAACGTTCTCGCCGACGGTCTCGATGATGCCGGAAAGGGCAGAGCCCTTGGCAAGACCGTCCCAGTTCCTTTTCGCCACGTCAGTGGAGCCTAGGCCTGGAATGACCAAAGGGACCTTTAGCTTGATGGGCCTCTTTGAGCGGCTGGCAACAGTGGTGGTAATGTCGGCGTTCTCGAAGAACGCCTTGTCGGGGACCGGCTCGATGCCATGCGCCCCTATGAGCTCAGCAAGGATCTGGAAGTCAGACCAGTCCAGGTGGAAGTCCTTGTTGGAGGCGGCAGTGCTCTGGCCGAAGTACTCGGTGCTGGGGTAAAGGACCTCCCTTCCCCGGAAGGCGGACTTGCCGACCTCGCACACAGCGGGGCATTCCTCGACACAAAGAGGGCACATTCCCGACACG
>JAKIXL010000041.1:1774-5054 GCA_022709105.1 Thermoplasmatota archaeon
TCCACTCGCGTTCTTGTTCCGGTCGTTGACCTTGCGTTCTCGATAGATTTCATAGCTTCATCCCCGAATCGGAAGTAATCCGTGAGCTGCTATTGTTCGGGAGGTAAGACGGTCGCATTAATAATCATTATCATATTGGCATTATGTTTTATTTGTCTAGTGATATGCTCTTCATAACAATATATGATTTGTCATAATGTGTTATAGATGTTTGTTCATATCTATTTTCTTTATTTTGATAGACAATAAGCTTATTTTCGGAGTCGAGACATTCTCTAGACATACCGATGTATAATAAACTAATAAATCGAGAAATGGTCAATATTCTTTGATTTTTTGAACGAATGACGATTGGACCCAAACCATCGATCGGAAAGCCTAGCCAAAATATTTACGGACGGACGCCATTTTGCGATAAAGGTCCGACTGGGAGCGCAAGATGAAAGAGATCGAGATACAGGACCTATGCAAATCCTTCGAGGGACGCGAAGTTCTCAGTCACGTCAGCTTCACAGTGGAAAAGGGCGAGGTGTTTGGATACCTGGGCCCTAACGGGGCAGGTAAGACGACCACCATGAGAGTATTGCTCGGCCTATTGCGGCCGACCTCGGGCAAGGCCCTCGTACGTGGTTCCGACCTTGCGGTGGACGATGCGGCGCGTGGTTCCGTGGGCGTGCTCATGGAGAACGATGGGCTCTACGACAAGCTTACCGCCTGGCAGAACCTCGACTACTATGGAAGGCTATACGGGGTCCGGGAGCGGAGCGAAAGGACCTCCCAACTGCTCTCTGCGTTCGGATTGGCCGATCGCCGGCATGAGAAGGTGTTCAACCTCTCTAAGGGAATGAGGAGAAAGTTGGGGATCGCCAGGGCGATCATCCACGATCCAGAGATCCTGTTGCTGGATGAACCGACCTCGGGACTTGACCCCGAGGCCCAGAGGATGGTCAGGGACGTTCTGAAGGACCTCTCGCGCCGAGAGAGGATGACAGTGCTGCTGAGCTCTCATAATCTGGACGAGGTCGAGAGGGTCTGCTCAAAGGTCGCGGTAATTAAGCAAGGGAGGTTGAGGGCCTTTGATACGGTCGAGAACCTTCGGGTGGGCAGAGGGGGCCATGCTTTGACGCTGGTCCTAACCAAGGAGCAGGACGCGACCATGGTCGCCGAGCTACTGAGGCACGATCCCTCGGTGACCGGAACATCCGTGGATGGTGCTAGAGTGATCATCGACCACGACAATGAGAGCACCTCAGGCATTCTGGCCTCGGTCGTGCGGGCAGGGGTCGGGATCGAGGAGGCCCTTAAGGCATCGAGGTCCCTGGAAGATGTCTACATGGACCTGGTCAGAGAGCAGGGGACGGGCGCATGAAATTGGAACAAGTTATGATAGTGGCCAGGAAGGAGCTACGAGAGCTTGCCACGAACAAGGGCGCCCTGCTATCGGTCCTTGTGTTCGGAGGACTGTTCACCATTACAAGCCTTGGTTCGATCACTGCGTCGGCCGGGAGCGGCGGTTCGTCGATAGAATGGTCCATGATCTATCTTTCCATGTTCATCGGCGTGTTCTCTGGATTCACCCTATGCGGAACGGTGTTCTTCCGCGAGAAGCAGAGCGGCGTCATCGAGACCTTATTATGTTCACCTTTGGACCTGAGGGCCATATGGCTCGGGAAGGTGGTGGGCGTCGCGATACCCTCCTACCTCCTCGGCCTGCTCTCCGCCGGCATAATGGCGATGCTGTCATATGCGGCCTTGGGCATTGCGGCCGCCCCCTCACTGTTGGTGCCGTTCCACCTTTTCATCGTTGCCCCCGCCTTCATAGCATCCGCCATCGGGCTGGTGGGATACGTTCAACTGGCGATGGGCATGAGGGAGAACCGAATGGTCAGCATGGGCGTGTTCATCCTGCTCGTGTTCGGCCTCTCCTTGTCCTCGGGAGTGGTCCAGGAGGATTCGACCCTTATGGGGCAGGTCGTCGTCTCCCTGCTCGTAGGGGCCATGGTGCTGCTGGCATTGTCCTTCGCCCTATCGAAGAGGTTGGACAAGGAGAAGATAATCACATCCATTCCAGATTGATTATTTTTGACGACAATATTATTTATGAATAATCCTTCTGGGTAATGGGAATATTATGGTAGACATCAAGGAGGAAGAAGGCAAGAGCACTATGGTCCTCGTGATCGAGACCATAGCAGCGCTGATGACGGCAGCTTTCGGTTTCGTGGCCGCCCTGGCATGGAACCAGGCGATCCAGACCGCTTTGGCACAGGTGTTCACGAACCCGGAGGACCCGACAGGGATGTTCATCTATGCCATAGTGATAACCATCGTTGCGGTCATCGCCATCATCCTGATCGGGCGTGTTCTTGCCAAGTACAAGGCATTGGGGAACAAGAAATCCGGATCGAAGTGAGTTCGGACCGCAATAAACCGTTTATCCATTTTTTTATTATGTCGCAATGGGCCTGGCAAAAAGATTATACTCGGCCTTCCGGATAGGGGGCCACTTCGGTGACCCCATGGAGGACAGCTCAAGATTGACCAGCTGGCAGAAGGCCAAGGAGGTCCTAAGGATCGCTTACACCCTGCCGTTCGTGCTAGCATCCATCGTTGGCGTGGTGTTCGCCCTGACGACCAGGACGGAGCCTCTGATATCGATCCTCATACCGATCACCGTCCTGTTCCTTGCCCTGTTCGTTAACTTTTCCAATGATTATTTCGACCACAAGAGCGGGGTGGACAAGCTCCGGTTCAGCTATTATGATGATGACCCCGGGCTCAAAGAGGAGATCACAAAGCTGTTCAATCAGAAGGTGTTCTGGTCTGGAAATTCCCTAGATCGAGGCATAATCACCGAGGCTCAAGGGAAGGTGCTAATGGCCCTACTGGCGATAGGGGCGGTCCTCTTGTCCATACCCATCGTGCTTTACGCCGGATGGCTCGCGGTCGTGCTTGGCCTCATCGGCCTGGCCCTGGCGTTCTTCTATACCGCTCCCCCCGTCAACCTGGGGGCCAGAGGGCTCGGTGAGGTTGACGTGATGCTGTCGTTCACCATGATTGCCTTCTTCTCCTATTTCGTGATCGTACAGGAATTCAGCTGGCCCATGCTCTTCCTTTCCATGGCCATCGGCTTCGGGGCGATGCTGATGCGCCTCTCCGACGAAGCGCCGGGCCATCCATCCCACGTGGCCAAGGGCGAGAAGAACCTTCTGGTACGGTTCGGGATAGAGAATATCATGAGGATAGAGATCGCGATGGTCATCGCCATCTACGCCTGCGT
>JAKIXL010000041.1:5064-10231 GCA_022709105.1 Thermoplasmatota archaeon
AGCCGTTCCTGATGGTCCTGTTCCTTGCTCTCCCGATCCCGGTCCGGACACTTAAGGTGATGAAGGGCGACACCTCTCGCATCCGTCTATGGAGGCCTATCCCCCAGTTCCTCAAGCAGACGATATCCATCGAACTGCTGGCGATCATCGCGTTGATAGCGCGAATCGCCTTGACATCCTAGTGATGGTCTGGACGTTCCCCGCGAGTATGAGACGGTACTCCCGCACCGCGTCGAACCCGCAATGCTTGCAGGACTCGGTCCCTTGCATGGGACATCCGTAGTGCTTGGAGCCATCGGGCAGGGTGAACGATGATACCCAGTAAGGGCACTTTTTCGAGTAGTCCTCTATGAGAAGCTCTTTCAACGCCCGCTCCGTGTTCAGAATGGGCAGCTTCTCCTTTCTTAGCTGCAGCGCCTCATTGACGACCTGGGCCTTCTCCTCCAAGGTGAGGGAGATATCATAAGGCGGCGGCGTGAGGAAGTTGAGCATCAGCCCCCGAATGCGAGGGTTCGCCTTCACCACCTCCGCGGTCTCTCTCACCTTGTCGAGGTTAGGTCTCATGACCACCATGTTTGCGAAAATGTTCGGATGGTCCGTCATTTCCAGGTTGGCCATGAGCTTGTCGTACACACCAGGCCCTCGGATGCGGTCATGCACCTCCCGGGGGCCGTCAAGGCTGATGGACAGCACATCGCTCTCTTCGAATATCCTCCCGGTCCCGTTGGTGGTATATCCTATCACATAGTATCCGATTCGGCGCCCCTCGGCGATGAGGTCCCCGAGCCCCTTGTCCCCATCCCTCCATATCGTGGGCTCTCCACCTTCGAAGAAAAGTATCTTCGCCCCCTTTTCGTACTCCGCCCTCATCTCCCTCGAGGCAGCGTCGAAGCTCATGGTGCTCCCCTCCTTCGGAATATCCTCCGTGCTCGAGGAGATGGCGCAGTGCTGGCACCTCAGGTTGCACGCATAATGGATGATCATGGTGTTGACCAGGGGATGCTTCATCCCGAGCTTGGACCTGAGGAACCAGGACGCATAATAGGTATACTGGCGAAAGGAGCTTGCTGGAGGCATGCTCGAATGAACGGCCGGGGCGTATTTATGCTTAGCGCGCTCCAATGCGGTTGCCTGGCATGGTCCAGCTTTTAAAGCAAGGGCCGGGACGGGAGATATGATCCCATGAGGTCGACCTTCGAGCCCAATGGAGCGCTCCGGGGGGCAAGGGGCTACTCTAGCCATCCTTCCTGGTCGGTCGCCCGATCATTAATGAGGCTATGGCCGGCAAGGGAAGGGCCCTGCTCGAGATGGCTTGACAGCGTTCGCCATTCGCTCGATGCGCACAGCGGAAGAACGATCAATGTGATGGTCCCTGGAAGCGGAGCTCAAAGTTAGAGGGCATGGAGGTCATACCCAGTCAGTGTCTCCCAGCACCAAGTGGCATTGCAGGCCACCTTTCAAAGAGGACATGATCTCCTCGGAATCGTCCAATGGCCGGAAAAGGAGCTTCATGGTCCTCTCTTCCGACCCGGTCTGGCGGTGGAGGAACCCGGCCCGGCCGAGGTCCGGCAGGTAGGGATGATCGCTCGGAAGCCACATCTGCATGATGGTGGACCCTATCTCCCGGCAGACCCTGGCCGCGGACGAGACAAGGGCGCCGATCGCGCCTTCGTCGCCGACCTCGGCCACCAGGTCCACGATGTCCATGTAGGTCCGCCCCTCGACCGAGTACGGCCTCAGGACGATGAGGCCGGCCGTAGATGGTCCGCGGCGTGCGAACAAGATGCGGAACTTGCCTCCCCGAGGATCGGAATATCTCCATCGCAAATATTCAACGTCCCTTCGCAGAACGAAAGTGAACGCCTTCTCGAACCGGAGGACCATCCTCTCGATGTCATCAGGGAAGACCACGCTCTCATAGACCTCCACATCGGGGTCCCTCCTCGCTCGGTCCCCCTTGAGCGTCCTGAGGCCTCTGTAGGCCATCTTCTTAAGGCCCCCATACCTGACATCGCGGAAGAACCTGTCAGGGTCGGCGATGAGCTCGTAATGTCCCATATTAACCGGCAGGTCGACGAAACCGGCCTTGCGCAAGACCTTCTCTCCCGCCGCGGATGGGAAGGCGAACTCGACCTCTATCCCCCTGGATTTATTGAGCTGGCGGAGCATGAGGACAGCACGGTCCATCAGTCCTTTGTTTCGCATGTCCTCTCGGGTGAGAAGGTCCGAGCATTGCGCCCCCCGGTGGACAGCGCCGCCGATGATAAGGTCAGTAGGAAGGCTCGCCGCATGCGCGCAGACCCGGCCGCCGCAATCTGCGATCACCTCATTGGTGAAGCCCCGCGGGTTGCGGCCATATCTCCATTGCCAGAAATCCATTTTGCTCCCCTCATGGGGGAAACCGGGCCATGGCATGGCCCCGGTCATGAGCTCGATGATCCCGGTCACATCTCCCCGGTCCGCGGACCTGATCGCCGTATCGGTCAAAGGAACCCCTGCCAGCGCGGACAGGTACGGTCGAAGTTCGTAATAATATGGTCGCTCGACCGCCATGAACGATAGATTGATGACCACTCCGATACTATTATACCTTCATCCAGTGTTTTTACAAAAAAACGGGGGTTCACACGATGCCGGACATACGTCAGAGAGTGAGCGAGGACCAAGGGGTCCTGAAAAAGATCCAGATGTTCATCCCTGGCTTCCGGGGATACCGTCAGAAGGAGGACCTCAGGGACGCCGACCGCATGCTGCGGGACCAACTGGTAAAAAAGCTATCTCTGCAGCGCAAGCAGGTCGAAGGGGCCAGGAGGCTGGTGAAGAACGCCTACAATTCCAAGGAATTGGAGATGATGGGCGGGATAATCAGCGCTTACAAGAAGGTGGAAGGCCTGGCATCGCATTCCTCGATGGGGTACTCTGGGATATCCGCCGACATCCAGTTCAAGCAGGACGAGATATTCCGTCTGTACGATTATGACGCCTCTATGATAGACGGCCTTGCGTTCATGCAGCAGGCCATAGATCAGTTGAAGGCCGCCCTCACTGCAGAGGACGGCCCGAAGGCGGAGGCGGAGGCCGGACAGCTCCGCGCGCTCATCGACAACTTCGAGGAGCAGTTCAAGCGACGCATGAACGTCATCCAAGGAACGGAGGTCTAGACATGGTTAAGGTAACGCCGGATAAGGGCGGGGCGCTGAAGGACAGCCTAATCGGTTCGGCCACCTTCAGCTGGGGCGACAGTTCCAACGATATCGAGAAGCGCAACAACATCATGTACCGCGTCCCGCGGCTCATCAGGTTCAACGATAACATCGTCGTCCGGGAGGACGAGATAGCGGTGTTCTACCGCGACGGCAAGGCCCTCGCCTACCTCGACAGGCCCGACCGGTATGCTCTCACCAGCATCAATGCCCCCATCGTGGGCACGATCGTAAAGGCCCTCTCCGGCGTTGTCCAGCAGGCCGAGGTCGTGTATCTCCAGAAACGCGCCTTCGACGGCAAGTTCGGCTCCAAGCAGCCCTACCAGTTCAGGGACAATGATTTCGGAGTCGTCAATCTCCGGGTCTTCGGAGAGTTCCGTTACAGGGTCGGTCAGCCCGAGAACTTCGTCAACCAGTTCGTCGGCACGCTCAACTATGCGACCTCCTCGCAGGTGGAGGAACGCATCAAAGAGCAGATGGTCATCCTCATCTACAATGTTGTGGGCGAGCTAAAGAACCAGGGCATGGGCGTAGCGGACCTTGCATCCAGCCTCATGAACATCGAGCAGGGCGTGCTGGAGAAGGCCAAGGACCACTTCGATCTGTACGGCGTCCTGATCGACAAGGTCTCCGGACTGTACATCTCCCTGCCTGAAGAGGTGCAGAAGGCTGTGGACACCCGTGCCTCGATGCAGGTGCTGGGCACCAACTATATGGGTTATCAGACCGGGCAGGCCATGCGCGAAGCGGCCCAGAACCCTTCGGGAGGCGCCGCGGGCATCGGCGTTGGGCTGGGAGCGGGAGTTGGAATGGGCTACACCATGATCGATCAGATGAGGCAGCAGCCCGTGAGCGGACCGGCCCAGCAGCAGGGCGGAGGGACGGCACCCTTCGGCAACACTGTGAAGTGTCCCAAGTGCGGCGCCATGAACCCTCCCAGCAACAAGTTCTGCGCGGAGTGCGGTACCAAGTTCGAGGCGGACAAGAAGTGTCCCAAGTGCGGCTCCAACGTGCCGGGGGGCTCGAAGTTCTGCCCCGAGTGCGGCAACCCGATGGGGAACAAGAAGTGTTCCAGCTGCGGAGCGGAGGTGAGCGGAGCTACGAAGTTCTGCCCCGAGTGCGGTAAGCCGATCCAGTGAGGTCCCCGGATGGCTCAGGTAAACTGTCCCAAGTGCGCGGCACCCATGGAGCTGGACGCCGGCGTGAAGTTCGCCAAGTGCAGCTACTGCAGCTCCATGGTCTTCTTCGACCGGACCGGGGCGGGGTTCTACTACGCCATCCCCTTCACGCTCGGGCAGAACGAGGCCGTCGGCACGTTCCGGCGCTGGGCTGGAGGCTCCACCAAGGCCAAGGATCTTGATCGTCTCGCCAATATCACCGAGATCAAGAAAAAATACTTCCCGGTCTACCTCTTCCGAAGAGAGGTCAACGGAAGGGAGGAGGTCATCGTGGAGCCGGCCGGCTCGACCATATTGCCAGGCCTCCATCAGCTCAAGGTCCCTGGAGGCGACCTGAAGGTATTTGATGATAAGTTCGATACTGGCGGAGCGGAGATGGTCAGGCCGGACATCGAGATGCTGCACTATTTGGACAAGCTGCCTGGCAAGGGAAAGGAGCAGGCCCTGGTCTACTTCCCGATCTGGACCATTGAATATACCTTCAACGGGAGCAAGTACCAAGTGGTGGTGGACGCCTCCTCTTCCGAGGTCTTCGCCTCCACGTTCCCAGCGCGAGGTTCGGCGGCCTATCTCCTGGTGGCCTTGGTGGGCTTCATCATCTTCCTGGTGCTCGGCTTTGTGGCCACGGTCATGCTGGTGCCGGCCTTGGTCCTGATGGCCCTGACGGTGGTAGGGGTGTTCTTCCTTTCCCTCACCGTTGCGAGGAGGATGTAAGATGGGAGATATCACCGTCGGATTGAACTGTCCAGCTTGTGGAGGGGCCATATCCATCACCGAGGGGGAGAG
>JAKIXL010000042.1:0-369 GCA_022709105.1 Thermoplasmatota archaeon
CGACGTCATCGGTATGGGGCGACAGGAGCAGTATCTTGGACATCGTCACGGGAACCGTCGGTCAGGTCTTATACTTGGCGACGTAGGCCCGGTCAGGTCATGAACGTCATCATTGTCCAACAAACCAATGACCGAAATGGACGAATCCTAGGAGCTAGAACAACGATCCGAAAAGATTTTTTCCAATATTTTAATACAATTTTTCCTGTGCATACTGGCTCAGACATCTTTTTCTACAATGTGATCGGCATGCAGGCAACAAGACTTATATATTCACATTTCATTTCTTTCTACTGTCCGACACGCGTCGGACTGGAAGATGGGATGCGAGAACGGACCGCCGGTCTTACCAGGGGTCCTCTTTCGCCT
>JAKIXL010000042.1:423-4584 GCA_022709105.1 Thermoplasmatota archaeon
GAACGCGGAGGACGAATGTACCTTAGACAGATCGAGCTGGAGAACTTCAAGTCTTTCGGCAGGAAGCTGACGGTCCCTCTACTGGAGGGCTACACCGCGGTCACCGGGCCCAATGGATCGGGGAAGTCCAACATCTCCGACGCCATACTTTTTGTGCTCGGGCCCAAGAGTTCGCGGGCGATACGTGCCGGAAAGCTAACCGATCTCATATTCAACGGAGGCAGCAGCAAACGTCCGGCCGACCACTGCAAGGTCTCCCTGGTGTTCGACAACAAGGACCGCCTGATACCCATCGATGACGACACCGTGCGCCTGACCCGGCTGGTGAAGACGGCCTCCGAGGGTGACGGGTACAGCTCTTACTTCTATGTGAACGACCGCAGGTCATCCTTGGGAGAGTTCGACATGCTGCTCTCCAACGCCCGCATCAGCGCCGACGGCTACAACTTCGTCCAGCAGGGCGACGTCACCCGCGTGGTGACCATGTCCAATCTCGAGCGGCGGAGGATCCTGGACGATATCTCCGGGATCTCCAAGTTCGACGAGGAGATCATGAAGGCCCAGGGGGAGAGGGACGAGGCAGACGCCAACATCGAGCGCATCTCGATCATCCTTTCTGAGCTGCAGCGGCAGATCGACCAATTGGAGCAGGAAAAGGAGGTGGCTATGACCTATCTCCGGACCAGGGAGACGCTCACGCGCTCCAAGGCCCAGCTGGCCCACAGGCAGAAGGAGGCCGCCGAGGTGGAGATCGTCAGCGTCCAAAGGCAGATCGCCAATATCCAGGCCGAGGTCGTGAAGCTAAGGGAGCGGAAGGGTGCCATAGCCGAGCGCATCGGACAACTGGACCAAGGGATGGCGGACACCGACCGCGAGCTCGAGGCCAAAGGAGGTAAGGAGTTCCGTGAGCTAAAAGAGAGGATCGATGCCATCAAGATCCTTGTGGCCCGGTCGGAGGACCGCGCCGCCTCGTCCGAACAGGGAGCGTTGGAGGTTGGAGCGGAGATAGAGGATAAGGCCGAGGAGGAGAGGGCAACCGCAGCCGAGGTGACCTCTCTGGTCTCCGACCACGATGCGAAGGCCGCGCTGCTGGAGAAGGCCGTCGCCGACCTGGCCTCCAGAAAGGAGCAGTTGGCTGAGGTGCAGGGCAAGATAAGCGCCTGCGATACCGAACTGGCAGCGCTGGAGGGCGACATCGCGGCCCGCGAGAAGGCGGTCAGGGAGAACGAGGAGGCGTTGAACAAGCTCAGCATGGAGAAGGAACGCCTTGAAGGCCGCAGGGACCGTCTGGCATCGGAGGCGGCCGAGTTCGACGAGGACCTCAAGGCCCATGAGTTCGGGGTCACCGACGCGGAGTGGAAGATCAAGGAGATCAAGGACCAGGACCGGGGCTCGGGAAAAGAGCTCAAGGCCTTGCAAGAGGAATACCTCCAGAAGAAGGGCGCCGAGTCCCGGATGGCCCGCGAGTCCAACGAGCTGGAGCAGGCGATCAAATCGTTGCAGCGGGAGGTTTCCAGGCTGAAGGCAGAGGAGGAGGCTGCCGGGGAGATCGCCCGGGGCTACAACCGCGCGGTGCGCGGGATCATGGAGGCGCGGGACTCTAGGACGATCAGGGGCGTGCACGGCACCATCGCCGAGCTGGCAGAGGTGGATCCGCGATACCAGACGGCGCTGAACATCGCCGCCGGGAACCGCATGCAGGCCATCGTGGTCGATGATGACGAGGTTGCGTCGCAGTGCATACAGCACTTGAAGCGGAACGGCCTGGGCAGGGCCACCTTCCTGCCCCTGACCAAGATGCTGGACGGCCGTCCGAGGGGAAAGGCCATCATGGCCGCCAAGGATGCCGCGGGTTTTGCCATCGACCTGGTGAAGTTCGATGAGAGATACCGCGCGGCGTTCTGGTACGTGCTCGGGGACACCGTCGTCGTGGACACCCTGGATAAGGCGCGCCGTCTCATGGGAGGGGTGCGCCTGGTCACCCAGGGAGGCGAGCTGCTGGAGGCCTCGGGGGCCATGGTGGGCGGCAACGTGGAGCAGTCCCAGCTGAGGTTCGGTGCGGCCGCGAAGGGCAAGATCGAGGAGGCCTCTGCCAAGCTGGACGCGGCTATCCAGTCGTCCACCAAGCTTCAGGCGGACCTGTCCCAGTTGCGCTCGGACATGATGGTACTGGAGGCTCGGATCCGAGAGCTGACCGGGGCCGGCGGCGCGTCGTCGGTCACCCTCAAGGCCCTGGAGCGTCAGAGGGACGAGCTGAGGGCCAAGCTGGCCCAGGCCACCGCGGAGAAGGGCAGGAGGGCCGAGGAGATGGCCCAGACCTTAAGTGCGCTGGCCGAGCTGGTGGACAAGATCACGAGGTCAGAGAAGGACCTCGCCGACCTTAGGGCTGGCCGGGACGAGGCGAGGGCGAAGCTGGAAAGGCTCGCCCCGCGCGAGCTTTCGCAGAAGCTCAAGTCTCTTCAGGACGAGGTCGCCGGGCTGACCGCGGGCGCCTCTGAGATGCGCTCCGCCAGGGACACCCTGGATGCGAGGATCAAGCTGACCCAGAAGCGCCGCGATGAGCTCGCGGACGCCGGGAGGCAGCTTGCCGATAAGCTCGCCCGGCTGAAGAGAGAGGGCGAGGAGGCGAATGGTCAGGCGGTCCGCGCGCGGACCGACCTTGCAGCCCTCCGCAAGATCGAGGACTCCATGGGACAGGAGATGATCGGTCTCCGGCAGAGGAAGGAATCGCTCTTCCGCGAGAAGACCGGCCTGGAAGGGGAGAGGGACCGCATAACCGGGACCGTGGAGACGAAGGCCGAGATCATCATCGGGCTGAACACCCGCATCGCTCAGGGGCAGGTTCGCATAGGGGAGCTGGAAGAGGAGCTCAAGCAGCTCGGCGTTCAGGTCGATCTCCCGGCGCCGTCGATCGACCATCTGAAGGACATCATACGGCAGTGCGATGCCGCCATAGCGTCCATGGGTCCGGTCAACCTCAAGGCGGTGGACGACTACTCCGAGAAGAAGGCGAGGCACGACGAGCTGAGCGCCGAGACCCGGAGGCTGGAGGCCCAGCGCAGAGACCTCCTCAAGCTGGAGGGGGAGCTGAACCATAAGAAGAAGGGCGCTCTCATTAAGGTCTATGATGCGGTCAACCAAAACTTCCGCCGGGCATACGCCGACCTTTCCCAAGGAGGAGAGGCCGAGCTACTTCTGGAGGACCCCGAGGAGCCGTTCCAGGGAGGACTGGCGATCAAGGCCAAGCCCAAGCAGGGAAAGGTCCTCAGGCTGGAAGCGCTGAGCGGTGGGGAGAAGTCGCTGACCGCGCTCGCCTTCATCTTCGCCATCCAAGAGTTCCAGCCGTCGCCGTTCTATCTCTTGGACGAGGTGGACATGTTCCTGGACGGCATCAATGCGGACATGGTCGCGAGACGGGTCCAAAAATCGTCCAAGACCGCGCAGTTCGTTCAGATATCGCTGAGAAAGATAACTCTCACCAAGGCCGACCACATTATCGGGGTCACCAAGCAGGAGGGCGGCATATCCCATGTGATAATCCGCCCCAACATCTCCGATGTGAGCGAGCTTCCGGCCGAGCTCAAGATAGCGGAAGAGAAGATGGAGGAATCACCATGATGGCCTGCGATGCCGCGGAAGGGGTGCTGGGGCACCTGCTGTTCCACAAGGCGATGATCGACGAGAGCAAGGGTTCGGAGAAGATAGATCGCTATCTTTCGGTGCTGCGGAGCGCAGGCACCTCGCCGCCGTCCCGTGATCCTCTGGACCGCTCTATCGAGACGGTGTTCGAACTGGTGCTGTCCAACGACCTCGATCCCTGGGACATCGACCTCTTGAAGTTCAGCAAGCTGTACGCTGAGCGGGTACGGGAAGAGGAGGTCAACTTCGTCCTGGCGGGCAAGCTCATGCTGATGGCGTGGTCCATCCTGCGCATGCAGAGCGAGCAGGTGCTCAGCGGCTCCGAGGGACCGTCCGGAGATTGCATGGACGACCTGGAGGGCATGGACCTGTTCGAGACGGACGAGCCCCGCCGGGTTCTCGTTCTCCCTGACGAGATCGAGCTGGACGAGGTGGTCCGTCATCGCGGCTCGAGGCCGGTCACCCTGCTGGAGCTGCTAGATGCCTTCCAGGAGGCCCGGGAGGAGGAAGAGCGCAACGCGA
>JAKIXL010000042.1:4594-9854 GCA_022709105.1 Thermoplasmatota archaeon
CCAATCGCGCCAAGATGGAGGGCGCCTTCGATACCAAGGCCCACAATGATGACCTGGAGAGGGATGTCGAGAATGTGTGGCAGCGCATCTCCAGATGCGGATCTGGGCCGGTGGACATCAACGATATCTGGAACGGGGGACGCGAGGATCTTGTCACGGTGTTGATGTCCATCCTCTTCCTCGCAAGGAGCGGCCGCATCTCGGTGTGGCAGGACGACAGCCCCTTCGGCACCATTAAGCTCGAAGTGAAGCTGGACTGGGACATCGGGACGCTGGAGGACGCGGCCCCCGAACCCGCTCCCCAGGTCCTTCCTCGGAGCAAGGAAGCGGTGATGTGAGGTGGACCTGGACCCCGTCCGCATCGTGGAGACGGTACTGTTCTCCGCGGCCCAGCCAGTCAAGGTCTCCGACATCGAGGTGCAGACGCAGCTCACCGGGACGGTGGTGCGCCGGGCACTGAAGAAGTTGGAAGAAGAATACGACGGCCGGGGTTCGGCCATTCAGGTCGCGCGGACCGGAGCGGGATACGCGTTCATTGTCAGAGAGGCATACCGCCCCTTCGGCCGGCAGTTCGCTCCCAAAGAGGTGCCGGACGAGGTCCTTCGCGCTGCGGCGATGATCGCCTACCATCAACCTATATTGCAGAGCGACCTGGCGCGGTCCTTGGGAAGCCGAGTGTACGATGATGTACGGACGCTGCAGCAGCTTGGCCTGGTCGCCGCCAAGAAGCAGGGGCAGACCCTCCTACTGACGACGACCAAGCGGTTCTGCGAGTACTTCGGGGTGGAGGGTACCAGCAGGAACGCGGTCAAGCGGTGGATGGAGGAAAAGGCCAAGGGCTCGGAGCCCTAGTCATCGCAGTACGCCCTATCCTCGGACCCATTGTCCCTGTCGTTCATCAGGACCAGTCTGGCCATGAAGGCCGAGGAGGCACGGTCGAACGCCGGACGCAGCACGCCCCACGACAGAACGGACAACATGGCCACCATGAAGACCAGGGCCAGGACGGCGGTGGCATCCAATATCCCGACCGGCGGAAGGAAGGGCGCGAACATGAGCAGGAGCACGACCAGTACCAGTATCTGGCCCGCGTTCCTAAATATGCGATAGATCCGCATGCGCCCGGAGATGGAGTGGCGGCCCCCCTCGGAGACGTTGATCATGATGATGAACGCGATGAGCCGCAGTCGTGCCACGATGTTCACCACCACCGGGGATATGAGGATCACGGTGGTTATGAAAAGCAGCAGGGAAGGCAGGATATGCATCTCCCCGGCCACGGGCGATATGGCGGCCCTCACCACTGGTATCAGGTTGAACACGATGAGCATGGTGATGATGAAAATGAGGTCCACGAAGATGAGCAGCAGCTGCTGCCGGACCCCCAGGCGAAATTCCGGGGAGATGTCCAACTTCCTCCGGACCTCGGCCCTGGTCCCTTCCATGCGGCGCATAGCTTCGTAGGCCCAGGACGGCGAGGCCCTCGAGGCGCGCTCATATATCTGCGGTGCGGACCGCGACAGCAGAGGTAGCGCGATCATAGTAATTAGGGCGGCCCCTATGATCGTAGAGTACAGCTCAAGGTCCAGGATCCCCGCCCCCAGACCAAGGGTGGCTATTATGAAACCGAACTCGCCCATCGCCACCATGCTGGTCGAAAGATAGAAGGAAGAGCGCGGGTCCATCGTCGTGAGGTAGGAGGCGAACAGGATGGACGACATCTTGGTAACGATGAACACCGCGGCGATGCCAAGGCAAAGCAGGATGTTGCCGGCCACCATCCCGACATCGATGCGCATGCCGATGGCGATGAAAAAGATGGCGATGAACACCTCCTTCATCGGCTCGATCCTCCGCCGGACGAGGTCGCTGCATGAGGACTCTGAGATGATGAGGCCTGCGAGGAAGGCGCCGATGGCGACCGAAAGTCCGATGAACCCGGAGATGAAGGCCATCACGAAGCACAGCGCCAGGGAAACGATGAGGACCGTCTCCTTGGTGTAGTTCCTCCGCAGCCAGTCCAGGCCGCGAGGCAGGACCATGAGGCCGATCAGGACGGTCAGACCCATGAAGGCAACGATCTCCAGGACTATCCAGTATTCCGCTCCAGGGGCCGCCACGGTGCCGGTGGCCATCGGCGATGCCAGCGTTAGGATGATGATCTGCGCGATGTCCTCGAACACCATGATGGACATCAGCGCCCTGGATAGATCACGGTCGATGTGCCCGTTCCCCTTGGCGACCAACAGGACAGCGGCTGTGCTGGCGCCGGAGAGGATGGCTCCCAGGAAGATCGCTTGGGTATCATCCAGACCGATGAACAGGCCAAAATAGTAGCCGACGATGACCACGATGGTCATCTCGATGGAAACGATGAGGAACGCCGCCGGCCCGGTATGGCGGAGCCCCTTGAGGTTCAACTCGATGCCGATGAAGAACATCAGCAGGATTATGCCAATGGTGGAGAAGATGGAAAGCGTCGCTTGATCCATCTGAAGGCCCTGCACAACGCTGGAGCCTAAAAGGACGCCCCCAGCAAGATACCCGATGACCGTTGGCAGCCTAAGCTTCCCGAAGACGATGCTGAGCAGCCCCGCCGAACCAAGTATGAGGGCGATGTCGAGGATCAGCCGGGTCTCCGCGTCCATGAGTGCTAGTTTTGAATAATATCATCGGATATAATGTATTCTGAGGTCCGACCATCGGAATGGAAGGACCGCCCTGGGGCCGCTTGGTCCCTCCTCGCTCCTGCGGAAAGCTTAAATTACGCCCCTACAATGCCAAGATAAGTGATTATTTATGGTGATGCCGCTCGCTCTGCTCGAGAAGTCGATGGACCACCGGATCTCCCTCCTGCTCAAGGACACCAGGGTCCTCGAGGGGAAGCTGGTCGGTTACGATGATTATATGAACATGGTCCTCGAGGACACCGAGGAGCGGACCTCCGAGCAGACCAGGCGACTGGGGATAGTGGTCCTGCGCGGCAATAATGTCGTGAGCATCTCCCCGTTGTGAACCGCATCGATCCCCTCAGGCCCGAGTGGAGATGAAAGCGCTCATCCTGGCCGGGGGCCTAGGCACCCGCCTCAGGCCGCTCACCTACAGGATGCCCAAGCCTCTGATACCTTTGCTTGGCAGGCCGCTAGTCGATCACATCATCGATCCGCTTCCTGCTGAGGTGGACACAGTGGTCCTTGCCGTGTCGTACATGAAAGATGCTCTGGACGCATACTTCAGCTCTCACGATGTCGGCCGCAAGGTCGTCCTGGTGAACGAGGAGGCGCCGCTCGGCACTGGCGGCGCGGTGAAGAACGTGGCGCACTATATCAATGACACTTTCATCGCCTTCAATGGGGACGTAGTATGTTCGGTGGACCTCAACGACATGCTCCACCACCACCGTGAGCACGGCGGCATAGGGACCATGGCGCTGTGGAGGGTGGACGATCCGTCGGCCTTCGGGGTCGTGGGCAGGGACTCGAGGGGGCGCATAACCTCCTTCCAGGAGAAGCCGGCGAAAGAGGAGGCGATATCCAACTCCATTAACGCCGGGGTATACATCTTCGAGAAGGAGTTGCTCGACCATATACCGGCGGGTGTCGTTTCCCTGGAGCGGGACGTCTTCCCCAAAATACTGAACAAGGGGCTCCATGGGTATGAGTTCAAGGGCCATTGGATAGATTGCGGCACCAGGGAGAACATACTGGTCGCCCAACGGACCCTCTTGGACCTTGGAGGAGGGAGGATATCTCCTGAGATGATCAAGGAGGACGACGCTATGCTGACGGGCGTCAACATGGTCCAGCGATCGCACCTCCGGGGTTGCCGGATCGGCCCCCATGTGTACATTGAGGACGACGTGCTGATATCCAAGGGAGCGGAGGTCTCCGAGAGCATGGTACTGAGAGGAGCGCTCATCGAGGAAGGGGCGAAGGTCCAAGGCAGCATCATTGGGCCGGACTGTGTGGTGGCTAGAGGCCAAGCGGTCAAAGACCAGATAGTGGCCCGGACGTGATGATGAGGCCGTGGCGCGGTCATTAGTTATTTATCGCTCCATCCTCTACCGGAGCTGAGACCTGCAGGGCTGAGCAATGAATCGACTGGACCAGTTCCTAGAGCTCGTCAACCGGAAGGAGTTCCGCAAGGGATGGAGCCTATTCATCATCGCCTTCTTCCTGTTTTTCGTCATCCTGCCGACGGTGTACGTTGTCACCTACGCATTCACTGACTGGAAAGCGATCAGCCTCACGGTCCTCAGCGATCCGGAGATGATGAGCATCATATGGGACGCCATCATCGCATCTTTCGCCATCGCCGCGATAGTAACGGTGATCGACTTTCTTGCCGGACTGCCCATAGCATGGATGTTGGCAAGGAAGGAGTTCAAGGGAAAGGAGCTCCTTGATACCTTGATCGATATGCCGTTGGTAGTGCCTACCGCCGCCCTTGGTTTCTCTGCGGCGATCTTCTGGGTCGCCGACCCCTCTCCGCCTCCCTTCTCCATCTCCCTGATATCCTCGCCCTTCGTCCTCATCGTCCTGCTGCACGTGGTGTTCTCCTATCCATACATGGTCCGATCCCTGGCGGCCATCTTGGAAGAGATCGACGAGACCTACGAGACCGCCGGAAGGACGCTGGGGGCGAGTCGTCTCACCGCCGCCCGCACTATAACCCTGCCGCTGTTCCGTGCAGGCCTGGCCACCGGCGTCATATTGTGTTTCTCGCGCAGCATGAGCGAGACCGGTGGAACGATGATCGCCTTGAGCACCATGAACCGCCTGGGGAACCCGTTGGCGAGCGGTTTCGCCACCGGACCGACGCTAATAGGCGACTGGAGGACGCTGTCCTTCTCCGATCCCAGCTATATGCCGGCGCTGGCGTTCGTGAGCATACTGCTCATAGTCCTGGCGCTCGTGCTCTTGGTGATCCTCAAGCTCATCATCATGAAGCTTCATCTTCCGATGCGCAGAGTGTGGCCGATGCCGGAGAAGATGCTCAGCCGCGGCGTATTTCCGAAGTTGAAGGACGGCACCGCGCTGTTCTTCCTGGCGATGATCGTCCTGGTGCCGTCGTTCTTCATCTTCACCTATGTCCTGTTCTCCTCCCCCCAGGAAGTGGAGTGGGGTCAGTTCTTCCATGCCCTGGGCATCTCTTTCCTCGTCGCCGGCATCGTCACGTTGATAGATATCGCATTGGGGATACCGTTCGCAATGCACATCTCGAAGAACCGGGAACGCCGTTCCTCACATGTTCTGGATGT
>JAKIXL010000043.1:0-282 GCA_022709105.1 Thermoplasmatota archaeon
GAACAGGCTCATCCGCTACACCATATTTGAGGGTATGCGGGCGGGTCCGGTTTCCTGTTGCACGGGCCTGCTCGGCATGACCGGGAACGGCCAGGCCTAACGTCGTCAATGGTCTGTCTTGCATCGCCACGCCCGTTCGACCGTTCTGGACGTGACAGCGGAAACCTTTTGACCCGTCGTCCGCCATGCGGTACCGTGGACGCTTCCAAGGTCCTACGGCCGTCAAAGAACGGAACAGAGCTGGACATCATGGTCACCCCCAATGCCAGGAAGGACGAGGTG
>JAKIXL010000043.1:353-9838 GCA_022709105.1 Thermoplasmatota archaeon
CAGTGCCGACGGAGGGCCGGGCCAACGATGCGGTGGTGACGCTGCTCACTGATATGTTCGGCGCTAGGGTGGAGATCCTCAGGGGGCATACCGATCGCCACAAGACCGTTCTGGTACCACTGCCGCCTGAAGAGACCAGGTCCAAACTGGAGGGGGCATGAGGGACCCCCGGGAGACCCTTGAGGAGTTGGAGGAGCTGTTGATCCAGCTCAGGGAGCGTCCGGAGAGCACCGTTATCCTGGTTGAGGGGCGCAAGGACCGGCAGGCGTTGGCCTGCCTGGGGATCGGCGGGGAGATCGTTCAGGTGCAGGACGCTGGAGGGATCTTCGGGGTCGCAGAGGAGCTTGCTAGGAACGGCCAGGAGGCCATCGTGCTAACTGACTGGGACCGCAAGGGAGGCCAGCTGGCGGAGCTGTTGCGCAACGCCCTCAGGGCCAACGGCGTCCGCTATGACGATTCCATACGGGCGCGGATGTCCTCTCTGGGCAAGAAGGAGATCAAGGACATCGAGTCCCTGCCCGCGTTCATGGCCTACTTGGTGCAGTGCGCCTCGTCCGTCAGATGATGGTTCAGCAAGGCAGGACCTCGACCGTGTGGCCTTGCAACTCCTGTGGGAACATGCCTATCCTGAAGCCTTCTCCGGTGGTCTCGCAGTAGAAGTAGTTCCTCCCGTTGTACACGTAGTAGGTGCCGTAGTGGTCTCCCTC
Source organism: Thermoplasmatota archaeon (assembly GCA_022709105.1). Taxonomy (GTDB): domain Archaea; phylum Thermoplasmatota; class Thermoplasmata; order Methanomassiliicoccales; family Methanomassiliicoccaceae; genus UBA6. The sequence goes on from JAKIXL010000043.1 coordinate 1,061, forward strand.
GATCCCCACTGCCATGTGGCCAGATTCGCTCTCCTTGGTATACATCAGCAGGACCGCATCGATGCCGACCGCCGGACACTGGACCAGGGATGCGAAAAGAGCTGCGGTGTCCTCGCAATCGCCTCCGCCGTCCACCAAAGTCTCCACCGGGTAGCGGGGATATTCGACCTTTCCTTTGGTGTCGAAATCACTGGTATATTCCAGGCTTTGAACGAACGAAAGGATATAGGAGGCTGGATCATATCTCTTCCCATCGGCCTGCGCCTTCAGATACGTGGCGACGGCGATGACCGTGGGGTCGTTGTCTGTCACGTACGATGCGTAGTCGTAGGTCCGAGGAAGACCGCTGAGCCTGTAGTAGTCAGACCCGGGCGCTGAGCCGTTCAGCCATTGCTGCCTCCCGTTATAGTGCCAGGAATACGAGAAGGAGAAGGCCTCCTGGGCCACGGTGAAGGTCACGGCGCCGCTCCAGCTGCTGCGGGTGGCCGAGCTTACCGCCTGGACCCTCCAGAAGTACGACGCACCGCTATCCAGCTCAGATGGCATCACGTACCACGGCTCGGCCACCTCGGCGTCCGCCACCTTGATGGCGAAGTCCTCGGATGCGCTGACCTGCAACCGGTACCCGGCCGCACCATCCACCGTCGACCAGGTGAGGTTCACCTGCCTATCGTCCACGATGGACCCGGCCGCCGGGGCCAATGGCACCGGGGCGGCAAGGAAATGATCATGGCTGAACTGCCGTACAACGCTCCATGGGCTCCAAGCGTCCCCATTGTGCGCGGACACCCGCCAGCTGTACACCGCATCGTCCTCCATGGCGAAGGTCGGCCGATATGAGGTCCCCTCGAGACGGACATCGGCCAAGAGATCGGCGAAGTCGTTGTCCCGGGCGATCTGCAGACGATAGTCCAGAGCGTCAAGCACGCTGCCCCAGCGCAGGGTGGGGACGCTGTTGATGTGAATGCTTCCGTCCGACGGCGAGATCATCACAGGCCTATCCAGCGTGGTCCTCATGGAGAACGCCGTGACCTCGCTGGGCGGCCCGTAGACGTTATCCCTCATCGCCCGCACCGACCACAAATACTCTCCGTTGGGGAGCAGGCCGTTCAGAGCATGGCTGCTGTTCGCGGACGTCAGGTTCAACGCCGCGACCGTGGTGCCTGGTACGGCGATCATGATGGAATAGCTGTCGGCTCCCGTGACCGTGGTCCATACCAGCGTCACGTTGGGGCCGAACACGGTGCTTTCGGCGGAAGGAGAGATGTTCCGCGGCCTAGCTATGTCCGAACCGTACGCGCCGCCCTTGCCATCGTCATTTCCCAACAGCCCGGCGGGCAGTAGCGAGGGGAAGAGGAACAGCGCGACCAGCGTCACTGCCGCCAGGGCGGCGATGCCGCCCATCAATGGTCCCTTCATCCCCGATGTCCTCCGGCAGGTCCCATGATGCAGGTGCCGCTCCCTTTCGACATGCTCTCTCCGTCCGCGTCAAGGGCTCATGTGTCTTTATCATTGCGTCCTGCGTCCGACGATCGAGAACGACGATGAAATGCCATTGGCCATTTCCCACGGCCGATCGGCAAGTGGACCTGTCGCACCTGGCCCCAGGCCAAGCGGGCCGACCGCGCGGGCGCGTATGGACCGTGAGCTCCTATCGCTTGTCATGGAGCGGCCGAGCGCCATGCCTGGAAAGCGGTTCACTCCGTTCTCGGCCTCAAGGGCCGCCGGCGATAGGACCCCCTGGGAAGAGGGCGGTCCGGCGGCGATGGCTTCCTCCCGCGACAAGGCCGACCTCCTGGAGAACAAGGACCTATGATACACCAGACCCCCATGGCAGGCCGATGGGGAGGCGAAAGGTCCCTTCTCCGCCCCCATGGTCAGAGGGAGCGACCTATATCATTAATAGCCAGCAAGCAATCTGTTGTCCGAGCGAAATGGCAGCCGACGAGAGGATGCTGAAGGAGCTTGGGATTCAGAGCGTGGACGACCTCTTCTCCGACATACCGGCCTCGGTCCGCGTGGACGGCATACCGCTGCCGGACGGGATGTCCGAGATCGAGGTCGTGAGGACCGTCCGCTCGATGTTGAGCGCAAATGTTACGGCCGAGGACCATCCCTGTTTCCTCGGCGGAGGGGTCTACCGCCGTTTCATCCCTGCCGCGGTCGGCGCCATCATCTCCCGCTCAGAGCTGCTTACCTCGTATACGCCATACCAAGCAGAGATCAGCCAAGGCATGCTGCAGGCTCTTTTCGAGTATCAGAGCTTCATAGCCGAGCTCACGGGGATGGAGGCGGTGAACTCCTCGAACTACGACGCCTCCACCGCGCTGGGGGAGGCGGCCAACATGTGCGGCCGCATCAACGAGAAGGAGAGGTTTCTGGTGCCCGAGGCGCTCAGCGCCGGCAAGAGGGGCGTGCTGCATAATTACACCAAAGGGGCCGGGATGCAGGTCATCGAGTATGGCTTCGATCCGCTGACCGGTGAGCTGGACCTCGATGACCTGGCCTCCAAGGCGGATGATGATGTGTCCGGGATCTATTTAGAGGTCCCCAACTTCCTAGGGGTGATCGACCGCAACGCGACCGAGATCAAGAAGCGGTTCCCCGATGCCCTGCTGGTCGTGGGTGCCGACCCCATTTCTCTGGGCGTGCTGAAGGCTCCCGGCGACTATGGAGCGGACATTGTCATCGGCGAGGGGCAATCGCTCGGCTCTCCCATGAACTTTGGCGGTCCCCTTCTGGGCCTTTTCGGATGCCGGCAAGAGCATGTGCGAAAGATGCCTGGCAGGATCATCGGGATGACCAAGGATCTCGAGGGCCGCCGCGCATTCGCCATGACCCTCCAGACCAGGGAACAGCACATCCGGCGTGAGAAGGCGACGTCCAATATCTGCACGAACGAGGCCCTGGCGGCAGTTGCCGCCGCGGCATATCTCGGCGTCGTCGGCCGCACTGGGCTCAGGGCCATCGCCAAGCTCAGCATGGAGCGGGCCCAAGCGACCATGGACGCATTGTGCCAGATCAAGGGCTTCGAGTGCCCCGCCCTGAGATCGCACCACTTCAACGAGTTCGCCGTGCGTACGCCGATAAGGCCGGAGAAGGTCTCCCGCGTCCTTATGCGCAAAGGGGTGATCGGCGGCCTGCCGTTGGCAAGGCACGTGCCGAGCATGGGCGATTGCATGCTGTTCGCGGCCACCGAGATGACCACGGACGAGGACATAGGCAAGCTCGTGAGCGCGCTGGAGGGAGTGATATGACCTACCGGCAGGCAAGATACGATGTCAAGCTGATACAGGAGATGAGGGGGAAGAACGATCTTAAGCTGCCGCCCCTGCGGCGGGAGGTGGAGGTCCCGAAGAACCTGCTGAGGACCGAGCTGAACATTCCCGACCTGCAGGAGAACGAGGTCGTCCGGCACTACACCAACCTGTCGCAGATGAACTTCGGGGTGGACAACGGGCTCTATCCCCTTGGGAGCTGCACGATGAAGTACAATCCCAAGTACGCGGACGTTCTGGCATCGATGCCTACGGTGAGCGATGTGCATCCGTTCGAGGACGAGGAGGGCGTCCAAGGCTCGCTGCGCCTCCTGTACGAGCTGGAGAGGTCGCTGTGCGCGATATCCGGAATGGACGCGGTCAGCCTGCAGCCTGCCGCGGGAGCTCAGGGTGAGTTCACTGGCATGCTCATCGCCCGCGCCTATCACGAAGCCAACGGCGAGAGGCGCGGGGAGGTCATCGTTCCGGACAGCGCCCATGGTACCAACCCTGCCTCGGCGGCCATGGCCGGCTATGACGTGGTCGTGGTCCCGACATCGTCCAGCGGTTGTGTGGACATTGATGCCTTGAGGGCGGCGGTGTCATCTGACACCGCGGCGTTCATGGTCACCAACCCCAACACCCTGGGAATATTCGAGGAGGATATCGTTGAGATGGTCTCCATGGTCCACGCGGTAGGAGGCCTCATGTACTATGACGGCGCGAACCTCAACGCCATCATGGGGCGCACCAGCCCGGGGGCCATGGGCTTCGACATCGTGCACTTCAACCTGCATAAGACCTTTGCCACGCCGCACGGCGGCGGCGGTCCAGGCGCCGGGCCTGTCGGGGTGACGGATAAGCTGGGGCCGTTCCTGCCGGTTCCCCGGGTCATACATGATGATGGGCGTTATTCCTTTGATTGGGACAGACCTCGTAGCATCGGCAAGGTCCGCTCGTTCTACGGCAACTTCGCGGTGCTGGTACGGGCGTACGCGTACATCCTGAGGCAGGGAGGGGACGGCTTGCGCTCCGCCACCGACGGAGCCGTTCTCAACTCCAACTACCTGAGAAGCCGCCTTGTCCCAACGTATGATATGCCGTTCAAGACGCTGCGGAAGCACGAGTTCGTGCTGTCGGCCAAGAAGCTCAAGGACGAGAAGGGCATCAGGGCGCTCGACGTCGCCAAACGGCTGCTCGACCACGGGATGATGGCGCCCACGGTGTACTTCCCCTCGCTGGTCGACGAGGCGCTGATGATCGAGCCGACGGAGAGCGAGAGCAGAGAATCGTTGGACAGGTTCGCGGAGGTCATGCTGAACATTGCGAGGGAGGACCCCCGGACGGTGAACGACGCGCCGCACAATACCTCGGTCCGACGCATTGACGAGGTCTATGCGGCAAAGGAGCTGGTGCTAAGCCACCTTGGTCTGAAAAGGAAGCTCGCCGGGAACCTAGAAGGCCTGAGGGCGAGCGCTTCAGGACGGAAGTGCGAATCCTGCGCCCTTATATTGGACCATAAGTGAGGCGGTCCATGGACGAGAGCAGAGGGAGCATAATGCTGCGCGACCTGGCGCTTTCCTCATCGCTTGCGGAGGATGCCCTCAGCGGGAGGTTCTTCGCCTTCGAGGGCATCGACGGCTCCGGCAAGAGCACGATATCCCAGGCCTTCGCCGACCGCCTGGAATCGGACGGTAAGAGCGTGGTTAGGACGGCTGAACCGACCCCGACCTGGCTAGGGGAGCAGGTCAGGCGAGGGAACCGGGAGGCGAGGAGCGAGTTCGCGGAGATGTTCCTGTACGTCGCCGACCGTGCGGAGCATTCGGTGCGGATCGCTGAATGGCTGAAGGCCGGGAGGTCGGTGGTCTGCGACCGGTATGTCGGGAGCACTCTGGCATATCAGAGCGTGACCCTGCGACCATACCTCGGGGGCCGGGCGCTGGAGTGGCTGAGGACGGTCAACGACCCCATAATCGTCCGTCCCGACGTCACCGTCCTCCTGAAGATCGAGCCGGAGGTCGCGGTGGAGAGGATCGCCGGCCGCAGAGAGAGGGAGAAGTTCGAGCATGTGGAGTTCCTGCGCAAGGTCGCGATGGTCTACGCCCGCCTGGCGGCCGAGGACCCTACCTATCTGGTGGTCGATGCTATGGCCTCCCAGGAGGAGGTCCTGGAACAGGTCTGGGAGCAGATCGGGAAATACTGACCCTCGTCACTGCTCGTAAAGGTTAAATCGTCAAGCAGGGGTTGTGCTGCCATGCATCCTTCGGAGGCCATCCGGTGCGCCAAAGGGATCGAGCTCGAGGGGAAGCGCGTCGTGCTCGGAATAACTGGAAGCATCGCGGCGGTCGAGTCGTTCGAACTGGTCAGGGAGCTTATGCGCCATGGGGCCGAGGTAACCGTGGTCATGAGCCCAGAGGCCGTTAGGCTGGTTACCCCGGCGGCGATGGAGTTCGCCAGCGGCCGCAAGGTCATCACTGAGCTCACCGGCGCGGTCGAGCACGTGGCCCTCTTCGGCGATTATCCCGATAAGGCGGACCTGCTGTTGGTGGCGCCGTGCACCGCGAACACCATATCCAAGATGGCCCTGGGGATCGATGATACCCCAGTAACGACCATGGCCACCGTTGCCATCGGCTCCCGGGTCCCGGTCCTGGTCGCGCCGGCCATGCACCTGTCGATGTACGAGAACCCGGCGGTCAAGGAGAACGTGGCAAGACTGGAAACGATGGGCGTGAGGTTCATCGGCCCGGTGTTCAAGGATAAGAAGGCGCGCGTGGCCACCAACGAGGAGATCGTGGAGCGCGTGCTGACCGCTCTCGGCCCCCATGACCTCGTGGGCCTCAGGGTCCTCGTCATAGGCGGCTCCACGGAGGAGCCTATCGATGAGGTGCGGGTGGTGTCCAATGCCGGCACGGGGGAAAGCGCGGTGCTCCTTGCTGTCGCGGCGTCCAGGCGAGGCGCCGATGTCGAGCTGTGGACCGGGCGGATGAGCTATCCGGTGCCGACGACGCTGCGGAGGCGAGGTTTCCGTACGGTGGGCGATCTCATGGACATGCTGGGCTCCGTGGACCATGATGCGGTCATCGTTCCTGCGTCGTTGTCCGACTTTGCTCCCAAGGCCAAGAAAGGCAAGGTCTCGTCTGGCAATAAGGACATAAGGCTCGTTCTGTGCCCGCTGCCCAAGGTCCTGCCGGCGCTCCGCTCCCGGACCAAGGTCCTGGTGGGATATAAGGCGGAGGTGGGAGTGCCTAGGGCCGAGCTGGTGAGGAGAGCACGGTCCAGGCTGAGCGAGCATGGACTGGACATCATCGTGGCCAACGATCTCCGCGACGTCGGGGCGGGCAGAACCAAGGCCCTGATCATCACCCCTGACGGCGAACTGGACGTGGATGGGTCCAAGAGCGTCCTTGCCGAGCGGGTCCTGGATGCGGTGGTCAAGGTCTTAAGATGAGGGTCACGGCCTTTTGCCCCGGGCACATCACTGGTTTCTTCCTGCCGTGCGAGCATGAGAATCCCATGCTCACCGGCTCCCGCGGAGCGGGCATATGCATCGACCGGGGGGTCACCACCACGGTCTCCTCCAGGCCGGGGAGCGGCAGGATCGATGTCCTGGTCGATGGGGTGAGAGGCGGTGGCGGCGTCACCGCTACCGCGGTGGGGCTCCTCCTCGGGAACATGGACATCGATATCACCGTGGAATCGTTCCTAGATCTCCCCGCCATCGCGGGCTTCGGAACGAGCGCCGCTGGAGCGTTGTCCGCCTCCTTCGCTCTGGCCGACATCCTCGGCCTTCCCGCGGAGGATGCCTTCGCCGCCGCGCACCTTGCGGAGCTAAGGCACCATACTGGCCTGGGAGACGTCGCCGCTCTCTCCCGCGGAGGGATGACCTTCCGCCGCCGCCAAGGGCTCCCGCCACACGGCCAGATCGACCGCTTGGAGTACAGCGGGGACATCGTGGCCGCGGTGGTCGGCGGGGAACTTAGGACCGCGGACGTCCTTCATGATCCCAGGAAGCGCGCGGAGATCGTGGAGGCGGGGACAGAGTGCCTGCGGAAGTTGGACCTCGATCCGACCGCGGTTTCGTTCTTCACGCTCAGCCGCGAGTTCACCGAACGATGCGGAATCGCGGGAGAACGGGTCAGGGAGGCCCTGCGGGCGGCGGACGGCCTGGGCATGGCCTCGATGATAATGCTCGGGAACTCGGTGTTCGCAGCTGGGGACCTGGACGCGATCCAGGAACGGTGGGCCCATCTGGGGCCGACCTTCCGTCTATCGCTCGACCTCATTGGACCTAGGGTCCTGGCCCGCCAGGAATGATCACTCGTACAATGTGAACAGCCTGTCGTCCTCGCCCACATCGAAGAGGCCGATGCGGGCCCCACAGTCCAGCCACCCGTGGGCATAGTTGACGCTGGCGAAGGAATTGACATAATCGCCGATGGAACGGAAGTGGAGCGCGTCGTTGTAGTATGACGTGGCCATGCTGAGGAAGTCCTGGGCCATCCGGAGACCGAAGGAGCGCGGGGGGGCGGCGATCTTCAGCTTGTCCAGGGCGCGCTTGGTAGTATCTAGATATTTGTCGATCTTCTCGCTCGAGATCGTGTCCCGCATGTCAGTCGTCCCTGGTCGGTATGATCTCCACGCTCTCACCGCCATGGCGGCTCTGCCTTGGCCGCACCTCGACGAACAGCGGCATCTGGATGTTCCCGCCGACGACCAGCGCGACCCCGATGGGCAGCCGTTGGATCTCATCGGCCATCCCTGCAGTCAGGCCTTCCACCGAGGCGGTTATGGCCTTGAGGTCGTTGGGATTGGTTACCTTCAGTATCATCTGGGTGTTGCACTGGCTGAGGACGTTCTTGTCGATCTTGGCCGCACGCTGGCTGATAATGGTTAGGCCGAGGCCGAACTTGCGGCCCTCAGCTGCGATTGTGCGGAAGATCTTGGACGAGGCCGCAAGCCCCTGCTGCGGACAGTAATTGTGCGCCTCTTCCACAACAAGCATCATTGGCGGCACCTTGCCGAGCTTTCGCAGCTCGAACAGCGCGGTGCAAATTCGGTTCACTATCAGTTCGGCGATCTCCGGCTCGGTGCCCTTGAGGTTGATTATGGTCATCTTTCCCTTCACCACGAGCTCGTCGATGCGGGTGCCCGACGGGGCGAAGATCTTGCAGTCCTCCAAGAACACCAGCTCGTTCACCAGGGCGGCGTTGTTGCCTTCCTCATCGCTCTCTAAGACCCTGATGATGTCCCTCAAGGTATACTCCTTCTTGACACTCTTGATGGCATCGATGGCCTTTCTCAGCGCGGTAAGGTACGCCTTACCGTTCTTGATGCTGGTCAGCGAGAGCAGGTCGTGCGCCTCTATGTTCGCCAACGTGAACCTCAGAGGCTTGGCCTTCTTGTTCACGTCGGTGTCGGTGGCGAACTCAAGGATGTGTTCCTCGAATCCCCGCGCGCTCACCTTGAAGTCCCGATGGCCTTTGCCCACGTGTCCGACGTCCCTCATCGCTCCATACTC
>JAKIXL010000044.1:0-7042 GCA_022709105.1 Thermoplasmatota archaeon
GCACATGACCTTGATGCGCGATGCGCCCAGGAGCTGGTCAGCTACCCCGAACATCTCCCCTTCTTTGCGGTTGGGAAACGGACATCGGGTGATCTCCTCGTTCATCTCCTCTGAATCATATTGGGTCAAATGAAGCCTCCAATGGTGGACTGCTCGCGGCATGGTCCAGCAGCATGGCTGAACGGAGCCGATTCCCCAAGAGATAAACCCTTCTACTAATCAACCTTTGCTATCGAGGTCCGCATGACCAGGCCCTGCCGTGGACAGGCCGCCGGGTCTACTTCCTAGGCTGCCGGTCGAAGAAGATGTTCTTGCCCGTGGCCGATAGAGGTATGCCGTGGCTGATGTTCGCCTTACAAAGGCCAAGGCGCCGGGCGGACACCCCGATGCGGTACATTACGCGGTTGTCCACATTCATGTCCGAGGCGACCTTCGCGGCCGAGCCAAGCGCGATGCCCAGGTCGAGGGCGCGGATCGAGCAGTTCGGGCCAGCGAACTCCGCCTCGACATGATGCTTCTCGAACTCTGCGCAGGTCTTGAAACCGCAGGCCCCGCAGTTCAGGCCGGCGCCCTTGTGAGGCAGGAGCCCGATCAGCACCACCGCCGATGAGTCCAACACGTTCTGGCCGTCGCGCTCCCAGTTGGGAGAGCCTCGCTCCCGGCCGATCGAGATCATGTCGTTGCCCAGCGCGATACGTTCGTCATCGTCGAGCAACCTAGCCTCAATGAAGTCCTGACCGACGGCCTTGGGGGCAGTCCTAGCTGCCAGCTCCATAAGGCTGCCCACGAGGCGCACCGTTTCCTTGATGGTCATGAAAGGATGACGCCTTAGGAACTTATTAGTCCTCTCTTTAAAAGGAGGTGATTTTCACCGCTCGACATTTGTCCAATCAATATTATATTCTTAGATTATAAATTATCAACCAGATGCTGGAACTGACCTTGGTGATCATGGCCGTAGTACTGACAGTGATATCTGTAGGTCTAGGGGCGGTGGTCAGGGAGAACAGCAAGCGCAACTTCAAACTGCCCTTCATAATGCTCATGGTCGCTCAGAATCTGATATTCTGGGGATATGTCCTTGAGGTCGCCTCTCCCGACCTGGGCACTAAACTGATGTGGAACAACCTGGAGTACCTGGGCTACGTCACCGCGGTGGCATCGTTCTTCCTTCTCTCGCTCCAGTATGGAACGGACACCAAGGTGGATTGGAAAATATGGACGTTACTGCTTGTGCCGCTTTCATTGACGCTGGTTGCGGTGATCACCAATCCCTATCACCATCTGTTCTACAGCAGCGTCGTGCTTTCCAGCGACTACTACCTTTCATTTGAGCCAGTATACGGTCCGCTGTTCTATGGATACATGAGCTACGCCGCCGTGATCATGCTCGCAGGGCTCAGCGTTCTGTTCTCGCAGTTCATAAGGGCGTCTAGCTCACATCGGCCCAAGGTAGGTATAACCTGCCTCGCGGCGGTCTTGGCCATCAGCTCCGTCCTCCTCAACTTCACAGGGGTGGTGCCGATAGCAGGCGGCATAATGCTCGTCATGGGGTTCCTGGCATCGGACCTGCTGCTGTTCGTAGGGGCGTTCGGTTTCGAGCTGTTCTCGATGATACCTTTCGAGATGGAGAGGATACTCCATCTGTCGAGGAATGGGTTCTTCATTCTTGACGTGAACGACGTTATCGTGTACCAGAACCCGGTGGCGGAAGCACTGTCCGGGAGCAACATCAGCAAATCGAACAGCCGGCTGGAGGACGTTCTGCCGACCTTCCCCAGGTACGCCCTCGCAGGAACGGGAAAGACCAATATGGACATGGAAGATGTGCACGAGCTCGCCCCTGGCAGGTTCTTCGATGTCACCGTGCTCACAATAAAGGATTACGCGGGCCGTCCCGTGGGAAAGACGATCATGCTTCGGGAGGTATCGGCCCAAAGGAAGGCCGAGGCCGAGGCCAGGGCGGCCAAGCACACATTGGACCTGATGAACAGCATCACCAGGCACGACGTGCTGAACCAGCTTACAGTGATCGAGGGAAATCTCGTCATGGCTGCCAGCAAGACCGACGCTGCCGCTATCCAGAGGCACATCGACGCCAGTTACAGGGCCGCCCAGAGCATCCAGGCCCAGATGCAGTTCGCCAAGGACTATCAGGAGATGCCGAAGCGGGTGCCGGTGTGGCAGAGCGTGGAGGACAAGATGTTGGAGACAGGTGCGGCGCTGGACCTCAAAGGAGCGAAGCTCAGCGTGGACGTCAAAGGTGTGGAAATGCTCGCGGACCTGCTGCTGGGGAAGGTGTTCTATAATCTAATGCAGAACTCCATCGCCCACGGCGGGAAGGTGAGGGACCTACGCCTGACCGCGGTGGAGGACGATGCTGGATTGCAGCTGATCTACACCGATGATGGCATGGGGATAGATCCGAAGATGAGATCGGCCCTGTTCATCAAAGGGGCCGGGCACAACAGCGGCCTCGGCCTTTACCTCTCACGAGAGATCCTGGCCCACAGCAACATGACCATCACTGAAGAGGGAGCGCCGGGGGAAGGCGCGAGATTCGTGATCCGGGCGCCAAAGGGCACCTACCGGATGGTAAATGGCGCTCATGCGATGGCGCATTCCTCGATGCGGCCGTCGCCCCTGACTCCGTAACATGGGGTGAGAGGCCGGATTGGCGCGGAGACACTCTATTCGATACAGGACGGAGACACACCAGCGAGGACCAATGGGCGCCTTGGCCAAGGATTAAGTATATCTTCTCTTATCGAACTTGCCAAGCTCCCGTAGTGTAGTCCGGCCAATCATTCGGGCCTTTCGAGTCCGACACCCGGGTTCAAATCCCGGCGGGAGCACTCTTATCCATATCCGGGCAGATGCTCACTGCCCCCTATCAAAGCCCTGATAGAAATCCCATCCTTCTTTTATTCGAGATCTATCGCCGATGAACAATGGGGACTCTGTCCTCTTACCGAGGTTGGGGGCCTAGCTCTTCCGAACCAGGCCTGCCTGAGCTTGCCCCCAGTGTCGACGAGGTTCATGTCGGCGTAGAACCTCTGAGTTGTCACTTGGGACGAATGTCCAAGCTGTTGCGAGACTTCGGACATGAGGGAAGGGCCCTTCTGGATGGTCTAAGCGGCGAATGTGCTACGATGGTCCTTTAGCCTGAATTCAACCCCGATGCATCCTGAAACTTCTTCTAGAGCTTCCTGAAGTGGTTTGAGGAATGGATTGCGCCCTTACCATTGGGGATATTGGGGACGAGGCAGAGGAACTGCTCAAGTCCGCTTCTCTTCCCGCGATACTCCCTCTCCTTGAGGATCTCGTCGGCCCCCCTCTACGACCATGTCTTCATCTATAAATCGCATCCTCAAGGCTCAGCATGAAGGGCGTCCCGACATCTTCTCAGATAGTCCAGCATCAACGGTCGGCACCCATCCAGGTCCGGTCGACATCACAGCACCGGCCTGTTCGGCGGGCAAGATCGAACGGCATTGCCCGCATGAAGAGCGATAGCGGTGGAGCATGACTTTATGCCTAGATATTAAAAATGCATTGTGTTTAAATAAAAAGCGTTTTAGTTTTAAAAAAAATACATATATATTATTAAGCTTGATTAATATAATAAAATAAGTTATTAATACTAGTGGAGCACAAACACATCGGTACCGTACTTGACTAGAACGGTGGAACGGAGGTGTAATGAAATGAGACATGGAGACATCTCTTCCTCCAACGACACCGTGGGAGTTGGCGTTGTCAACTATCCGCCCCTTAAGACGTTTCCGAAGCTTGGAGTTGGAGGCAGAGAGAAGATAATGGAGAACTGCCGAGGGATCGCTAACTACATAACTGGGATGAAGGCCGGCCATCCAGGACTGGACCTTATAATCTTCCCAGAGTATAGCACCGAGGGAGTCCTCTACGATAAGAACGAGATGATGGAGCTCTCCACCACTATTCCCGGGCCGGAGACCGACATCTTCGCTCAGGCGTGCAAGGACAACGGCGTCTGGGGAGTGTTCTCCATAACCGGGGAGCTGCATGAGGACCATCCGAAAAAGAACCCATACAACACGTTGATACTCATCGACGACAAGGGAAAGATAGTCCAGAAGTACCGGAAGATCATGCCTTGGTGCCCCATCGAGGGATGGACGGCGGGGAACAAGACATACGTGAGCGAAGGGCCAAAAGGCATCAAGGTCAGCCTGATAATATGCGACGATGGCAACTATCCAGAGATCTGGAGGGACTGCGCATACAAGGGCGCCGAGCTGATCGTTCGATGCCAAGGGTACATGTACCCGTCCAAGGAACAGCAAGGCATCAATGCCCGCGCCTCCGCTTGGCATAACACCAGTTATGTGGCGGTGGCCAACATGGCAGGCTATGATGGGGTCTATTCGTTCTTTGGGCACTCGGCGATCATCGGATACGACGGCCACGTGCTCGGAGAGACCGAGACCAACGAGATGGAGAACCAATACGCCGAGCTGTCCGTGTCGTCGATCAGGGACGCGCGAAAGAACTGGCAGAGCCAGAACCACCTCTACAAGCTGCTGCACCGCGGGTACACCGCCGAGCTGGCCTCCGGGGAGAAGGAAGGCCTTATAGAATGTCCCTACGACTTCTATAAGGACTGGGTCCAGGACCCGGCCAAGGCGAGGAAGCAGATAGAGAAGGTCACCAGATCTACGCCAGGAACTAACGTGTGCCCTGTGGCAGGAATCAGGAACAAATAGGGGCCAGATCCCCTCCTTTATTTCAACGAGGGAAGGCATGTCGGACATAAACCTGCTCGGGCTCGGATTGCTCTACGTAGGCGCCGTCCTCTTCGTTAACGCGCTGTACATCATGGGCTATGCTACAGCCAGGGACACAGCGGTGATCAATCTTTTCACTGGACTGCTGACGTTCCTCAATGCGGCATATTTCGTGTTCGTGCTTCAGTCGGCATTCGCTGCCGCTCAAACGCTGCTGTTCTCGTTCACCTACCTATGGTTATTCGTAGTGTTCTGGTGGCAGATAGAGGACAACCGGGCGTTGGGCTTCTACTGCCTGTTCGTGGCGGTGACAGCACTTCCAACCGCCATCTACACATATACGGTGGACGGGTTGGCCGTGCTGGCCGTGATATGGGCGGTGTGGGCATATCTGTGGTTCGTCTTCTTCCTGCTCATGGGCAAGCGCCTGGAGGTCAAGAAGCTGGCAGCATGGTCCACGATGGCGGTCGCCATCATCACCGGCGTCTACGCGTACTACATCCTTACCATTCCGGGGGCCCCGATATAAGGGTTCCCCGCGCTTTTCTTTACCCAAACAGGCTCCGTTCTACACCTATCGATAGATGGGGACCGTTAAGCGAACGCAGGCATATTGGATGGTCCAGAGAACGGTCGCTAAACGCACCCCGCCGACGACCATGGCCCGATACCTTAGAACGGCCTCGGCACGAGATGGCCTAGTCAGAGTACGGTTCTTACAACAAAAAAGAACGAACGGTCTCGGGGCCGAAGGCCCGATCGAGAGGGGGACCTCGCGCTCTGGCGGACAAGGGGTCATCATCGGGCCTTGACCCGAGAAGGCATGTCGGAAGCGCTTCACCTTCATGTCGCCCTTTCCGCTCCCACCGCGTTCGCTCTCGGCCCCTCCCGCCGTTCGCCCGATTGAGGCGTATGCAGGACAGGCTCCACCGGGTTAGGGCGCGTGCGACGACCGCGCCTGGATGGATCGATATTGTCGATTGCGGATGGCACGATGAGGGCCGGACCATGGCCCGAACAGGATGATGTGAGCGAGTGTCAAAAGAAGGCCTCCAGGCAGTTCGGGATGGGCGTGGCTGCCGGCGCTGTCCCCGAGAGGGAATAGGCGAGCGTAGGGACACGGTTCTCGCAAGGAGACCCGAGATGCCTGAATCCCATGATGCCATGGGTGAATGGGCCCGCGCAACCATCGGAAAGGCGCATCAGCGCCCACGCTATCCTCCGATGCTGCATCCCGCATGCGCAAGGGGCGGCAAGGCGGTCCGTCTCCTCTTCGGCGAGAGGTGATCCGAACAGGGGTGTAAGCGCTCGACCTCAACGACAACGCCCATCCTGCCTAGCGCGCGACGCTAGGCCGAGCCATTTTATCATCTTCACGGCCTAACCCCTAGCATGAGCGAAAAGGTGTCCACGGTCCTTGTCACCTACCCTGACGAACGGACCGCGCGAGAAATATCGCGGTACCTGGTGGAACAAGGCCTTGCAGCGTGCTCCAACATCTTTGCCATAGGATCGATCTATCGCTGGAAAGGGAAGGTGGAGGAGGCCGACGAGTTCGCTTCGCTGCTCAAGATCTGTTCGAAGGACTTTCCCGCCGTGGCAGATGCGATCAAGGATCTGCATCCGTATGATATACCATGCATAGTCCGCTACGACATAGCGGAAAGCTCAACAGATTATTTGGACTGGATAATAGGAGCGACCACCCGGCAACAAATGCCTCCTTGATCCTTGCTAGGGGAAGGATGGCAGGTCTGGCGACCTGCCAGATAGTTCCGTTCGCGCCGATCGGTCCACGGCGCCCCTCCCCCAGTGACATGGCCTATATCATAGGAGCGGCCATGCAGTTTTCGCTGTCCGCTCACCACGCACCATAGGTGCCATGGTCCTTGGCGGCCTGAACGAGCGCGTTGACGTTCATGGGAAGCGAATCAGGGGGAAGCTCGCATGCCGTTCCGAGGATATAGCCGAACTTGCTGTCCCTTCCGCGGATCAGCTGCTCCTTTGCCTGCTCGTATACCCTTTTCGCATTGGGCAGGATCATTATCCTGGTGTCTACCGATCCCATGATCGTTGCTCTGTCCCCGAACTCCTTCATCAGCACATCCGACGGGAACACCTCTCGTCCCATGTATCCGGCGTGCATGATGGTCATTGGCGTGTACACGAGGCTGTCCCTGAACAGCTTGTAGGAGGTCTCATGGTTACCGCACAGGTGGTACAGTACCTGGGGGCCGGCGCCCTTCATGAGCGATTTGTGCACGAAGTCCTTTAAA
>JAKIXL010000044.1:7081-9700 GCA_022709105.1 Thermoplasmatota archaeon
TATCTCACCGACAGCTCGTTGATGTCGGCGTCGCAGAATATGTCGTTGTTGGCAAGCACTGAGCCGGTGGAGATGAACGCCATGCCGTAACGGTTGGCCATCATCTCCGCACCATTGATAGCCGTCTCTGTGTACTTCCTCACCAGCTTGTGGGCGGCGTCCCTTTCCGACATGGTCCACATGATGAAGTTGGCCAGTCCGCACAACTGGGCCCCTCCGCCGGTCAGGTCGGAGGTGTAGGTCATCGGTATGAACATCTCAGGAAGGTTCTTCTGCACATAATCGTGGACCTTGATCATCTGCCGACCGGTCCAGCCCTTCTCCAGATCCTCCACGTCCGGGACCTCAAGCTTGTCCACGCCCTCCACGTCGAAGATGGTCGGTTCCTTCACCACGGGGGGCAGGAACGGCTTGAACATGACATCGGCGCCAAGCTCGTCCATCCATGGCAACGAGAAGTACCAATGCGTCACCGGTAGGAGATCGTACATCTGTGACGCGTTCGCCACGCATCTGGCCCCCAGCTCAGGATTGGTATAGAAATCATTTATGGTGTATCCTGAGATCAAGGCGGCATGCGACAGCATCATGGGGTCCACGTCGATGCGGTCGAACTTCTGGCCGGTGAAGGGGCTGGCGAAACGCTTGGCAGCATGCTTCTGCCACTTAAAGTCTATGGGAGGGAACCGGGAATCGATTTCCGAGGTCATGACCTTATCAAAGCGTATCGCCCCAAATAGCTTGCGGCCGAAACCACCGGCCTTGCGATGGAACTGCCGTCATGGAGCAGGTGCAGGGCAGGGCCTTGCGGCCAATCTCAAGGCCATCATCCCTGGCCGGTCTCCGGAACATCATCGACGAGGAACTCGACATCGTTGGCCTTGTTCTTCCTGGCGTTGGACCTTGATATCATCCCGGCCTCCATCCAGCCGGCGCTGATAAGCCCGGCCGGAGCCAGGCAGTTCGCGGACATCCTGCAGTTGCGGTAGCGGTCCACTATGCCGCTCTTGGCCTTGTCCGTCAGGTCGGCCATGGTGATGTTCTCCAGACCCTCTGAGAAGTCCTTGACGTTCACGCAATCGGTGACGATCTTGCAGCTGAAGGTGCCGTCCTCCAACATTTCCACGGTTATAAGATGCGTCTTCCCGCACAGCCGCATGTTCACCTTAACCTTCGAGGTCATGGTCCCGGTCTCTCCCTTGCAGGCAACATAAATCGATTTAGAGATATGTGGGTTTGCCCGGAAATCTGAGCGATGGCCATGCTGAGGGCGTAAGCGATCCTTGAATGGTTTATCTAGTCCACCGCTTGCTCCATGGCACTGCAGGTCTTGCCATCTTGCGCCTCGTCACCGCATGCTCTGCTCCGACCGCCGCCGTGATAAAGCGTTCAAGTCCCGGGTCCCGCCAAGGACCCAGCAGCTCACTATGCGGTACTCACCTTATGCGTGCCTTGCCCATGGCCCAAATGACCATCCCCGTGGTCACGATGGCTATGACTCCCATGAAGGCGATGGTGTCCAGTCCCAGCCCGGGCCCCCTCCCTTTATCGTTCACCAGTATATCTCCCAGATCATACGCGCCGGACGGCGCCACAAGGTCGATCCAATGGGCCGATCGCCCATCTATCCACACTGTCAGGCGGTGCGGCCCAGGGGTCAGGGCGATGGAGAAGGTCCCGTTCGGACCGGTGCTCGCCGTTGTACCGTTGGAGTCCACGGTCACCATGGCCCCGGCGATCGGCTCGCCCCGCGCATCGATGATGCGGCCGTTCACCACTGGCATTGGCATAGAGGCGAACACCGTCCTGGAATGCTTCCCTGGTCCGTTCTCGTTGACCGCGCATGTCTCGTAGCTGTAGAACGAATCGCCGAACGTCACGTTCCGATCGTCGTAGCTTAGGGCTGAGACATTGGCGATGAGCGTTGGCTCGCTGCCGCGAAGGCCGCGGAACACGCTGTAATGGGTGATCGGCGACCCCCCATCCGAAGGCGGCGGGGACCAGGTCAGGCGGACGTAGCCGCATGTCACTGAGGCGCTCAGGTCCTGGGGTGCCGGGGGCGCCCCAATGCTGGTCGCGGCCAAAAGCTCCGATAGCTCACCATCGCCTAGAACATTGAAGGCCGCGACCCTGTAGTAGTAGGTGACGCCGTTGGCGACCTCGACGTCCCGATAAACGAAGTAGCCAGTCGTCTCAGCATATGCCTTGAGAGTATATCGGAGAGACAGGGTCTCCGGGCCGGTTCCCCTATAGATATGCACTCCCTTGATGCCATAGCTGCTGTGGTCTTCCGGCAGGTAGCCGCTGATGACGATCCGGTCCTCAAGGGCGACGATCTCCAGACCATGCACCGGGCCGGGCCTGTGGGCGTCAGCCGCGTCGGCGGACATGGCGAGAGCTGACAACGATATTGCCATGGCCATCAACATCACGGCGATCCTCATGCCCGCGCTTCCGTCCTTGATGGAACCATTCCTCGCGCGTATAAATAAATGTAATCTTTCCAGAAGACCGTTCTATTCGCGACGCCCGGTACGCGGATCATTCATCCATCATGGTGACGTCGCCGAGCGGCTGCCCCAGCTCCTTGGCCTTGAGCACGCGCCTCATGATCTTGCC
>JAKIXL010000045.1 GCA_022709105.1 Thermoplasmatota archaeon
CAATATGGTCATCCGCGATTATCTCGACGAGAGGATGGGGAAAAGGCTCTCCAAGGGCGTGGCCAGAGTGTTCCAGTACATGGTCCTCATGACCGCCGCTCTGATCGGGTTCAACTCGATCCTGGCCCTGGACCTTTCGGCGATCGTTCTATCTCTGGGCGTGGCCGGTATAGCGGTGGCGTTCGCCTCCCAGCAGATCATCCAAAACGCCATCTCCGGTGTGCTCATCGCAATAATCAAGCCTATCCAGCTCGAGGACTGGGTGGAGGTGGGGCCGATCCCCCTAACCGGCATCAGCAGGGTCAAGGACATCACCCTCATGAACACCGTCCTAAGGGAGGTGGACGGCCGGATCATAACTGTGCCGAACTCACAGATAATGAACGGAAAGGTCATCAACTACACGCGGGCCGGCTTCACCGCGGTCAACATTCCGCTGTGGGTCGGCAACATCAATGACCTTGAGCGCATCCAGCAAATAGTATTTGAGGAGGCCGATAAGGACCCTTACATCCTTCCCGATGTCGATGGCGAAGAGAAGGGCGCCCTCGCTCGGTTGTTCGAGAAAAGGTCGATGAGATTGCTTTTCGGCAATGAGAACACTCTCCGGGCTCTCGATCCTCAGGTCAATATTGCCGAGATACAGGGAACCAGGGCCCGCATGATGATCAAGATATGGCTGCGGGAGCCAAGCCGGCGGGAGGAGATAGCCTCGCGGTTCCTTTATGAGGTGGGCAAGAGGCTGGCCCAAGAGAACATCGAGCTGCGCGATCCTTGAGCGAAAGAACGCATGACCTCGCCCATATCGCCCCGGGACAGCAGGCGTCCCAGCTCCGCCGCTTCCCCCGTAACACGATGTGGAACGAGAGGACGTCTCCCCCGCCCGATATCAGCGGATGGGGCGGAGAGGTCTCAGCTCGACCTTGGGAACCGTTTTCTAGGCAGAACGACATGCCGCGCTGATAAGATGCGGAGCGATCAGGTCAAGAAGGGACTGGACAAGGCACCCAGCAGGAGCCTTCTACGGGCATCGGGGGTCACCTCGGAGGACATGGACAAGCCGTTCATAGGCATCGCCAACTCCTGGAACGAGGTCGTGCCCGGGCATGTCCACCTCAACAAGCTGGTGGACGAGGTCAAGCGGGGCATCGTGGAGGCCGGCGGAGTGCCTTTCGTGTTCGGCGTGCCGGCCGTCTGCGACGGCATCGCCATGGGCCATTCGGGGATGCGCTACTCGCTCCCGTCCCGCGAGACCATCGCCGACTGCGTTGAGATCATGGACAACGCGCACATGTTCGACGGGTGGGTCGGGATCACCAACTGCGACAAGGTCACCCCGGGGATGCTCATGGCCGCTGGAAGGCTCAATATCCCGGCGATAATGGTGACCGGAGGGGCAATGGAGGCCGGTTCCTCGAACGGGCGTCAGCTCGATCTCCAGGACGTCTTCGAGGCGCTGGGGGAGCATGCCGCCGGCAAGCGGACGGAGGCCGAGGTGCTCAGAGTGGAGTGCGCCGCCTGCCCAGGCGAAGGCTCCTGCTCCGGCCTGTTCACGGCGAACACCATGGCCTGCCTGACCGAGGCCATGGGCATGAGCTTGGTGGGTTGCGCCACCTCACTTGCGATCAGCAAGAGAAAGCGCGAGATCGCACGGGCCTCCGGCCGCCGCATCGTGGAACTGGTCCGGGACCATATCGCCCCAAGGGACATAGTTACCAAGGGATCGCTGCTCAACGCCATCAAGGTGGACATGGCCATAGGCGGCTCGACCAACACCGCACTGCATCTTCCGGCGATAGCTCATGAGTTCGGGATCGACATCGACCTCCGAGCGTTCGACAAGATATCGCGGGAGGTTAAGCACATAACATCCATTCGGCCGTCCGGCCCGTACCATATCGCGGACCTTGACCGGGCCGGAGGCATACCCGCCGTCCTCAAGAGGCTCCAGGGCCAACTGTCGAACGAAGGAACGGTGTCCGGCCACAAGCTTCTGGACATCGCCGAGGCGGCGATAATCTACGACGAGGAGGTCGTTCGACCAGTCAGCCGTCCCTTCCACGAGCAGGGAGGCATCGCCGTCCTTTATGGCAATCTCGCTCCGGAGGGCTCTGTGGTCAAGCAGGCGGCCGTGTCGGAGAGGATGATGTACTTCACCGGCCGCGCCCGGGTCTTCGATTCGGAGGGCAAGGCCATAGAGGCGATCGTCGCCAGGAGAATTGTTAAGGGCGACGTGGTCGTGATACGATATGAAGGGCCGCAGGGAGGCCCAGGTATGGCGGAGATGCTCTCGCCGACCTCCCTGATATCCGGGATGGGACTGTCGGACGATGTCGCTCTGATCACCGATGGAAGGTTCTCAGGCGCCACCAGAGGTCCTTGCATAGGTCACGTATCGCCGGAAGCGTATGCCGGAGGGCCTATCGCAGCGGTGAGGGAAGGAGATAGGATCACCATCGACATACCTGGCCGCAAGCTGCATCTGGACGTGACGGACCAGGAGATCGAGGCTCAGGGAAGTCAGGCCGGTAGAGCGCCCGGTCACCGGGATACTCGCCAAATACCGCAAGCTGGTCGGCAGCGCGGCCCGCGGGGCTGTGATGGAGCGATAGGGCGCGATCATCCCCGCGCGCCCGAAGGCCGCAAAAAGCGGGTTCCGAACGATCTTCAGGCGGCCGCGCAATGCTGGGCGCATGGGAACCTATTTATTCGATATGGCGTTACGAGTCGGTCAAGGGCGGATAGATCAGCTCGGAAGATCGCGTGATTTGCAATCACGAGGCCCCGGGTTCAAATCCCGGTCCGTCCATCTTTTCTTCCTTCATCGTTCGACATTTCCCGTTCTCCACCTTCACCAGCTGCACCATCCATCCCGGTATGCTGTCCGCATAGATGCCGGGGCAATACATCGCCTTCGGCATCAACGTGACCATGAGGGCAGGACCGCAAGAGAAGATGGCCCGGCCGGTCCGCCGATAACACGCAGATGCCGATCGTCACAGGCTGGTGGAAGGACACAATGCGCTCCACTCGGCCCAAGAACCGCGCGCCACTCTCGGTCAGAGGGCCAGCCCGACAAGGAAGCTCACCAGCGGCGCGATGATCCAGCCCAGCACGATCATAACGAACGGCCTGACGGCAATGAACCTCTCCTTATGGGAAAGACCAGCGCCGAAGATGGCGGCAGAGAGGGTCTGTGTGCTGGAAAGAGGGACCCCGTTCGCGCTCGCGAAGAAGATCATGAACGTGGAGGTGGCCGACGTCACGAACGCGCTCGAATAGCCGATCAGGTACATTTCCGAACCGACCCTTTTCATCTGCCTCGAGCTCAGGAAGAACGATCCGAACACAATGGCCGCGATGGCCACCAAGGTCTGCGCGGACTCGAACCCGCTGACCGCGACGACCAAGGCAAGGGAGTTCGCGCCTACCGCAACCGCGGTAAGGAACGAGGCCGCGACAACCAGGAGCTTGTACCTTTCGGTCCTTTTCCACACATCCCTCGGCCCAGACCTCGAGATCAGCCTCATAGAGAAATAAGCGATCATGATGGATAGAATGGGCACGGCCATCCACACCATGATGATGTACCCTAGGAACTGAAGGTCGATGGGGAGCCCCTTGGCGACCGAGATGCCTGTGAGCATTCCGGTCAGCGCGGATGTGACCGAAAGCGGCACTCTCAGCAAGCTCCCTAGGACGAAGACGGCCACGGTCGATAGCAGGACCTCTGATGCCAGATCCGCTCCGAGGCCGTCGGGGAACAGAGCATGCGCCGAACGTACCATATTTTCTCCCAGCAGTAAGAGGCCGAGCACATAGCCGAAGATGCCCATGATCGTGGCTGCTCTTCGGTCGATCATCCTCGCCCCCACGGCTGCACCCATGCATGCTGCAAGATTATTGCCCGAGACCAGGGCCGCCGAGAGGAAGAGCGCTGGGAGAAGAAGGATCGTTTGTACCATCACCTCGAGATAGTTGTGGTTATGGAGACCAGGAGGTCCGCCATGTCCTCGCACGAGTCCAGTATGTCGTCGAACTTTTGCAGCATCTCCGAAAGATGCGCGAATTGCAGATAGTGCATGTCCTGGGCCGATGCATACAGCATGTCGAACCCATGGTCCTTGATGTTATCTCCCTCCTCTTCCAGAAGCTCGATGTCATTTCTCAGCTCTGTTATCTTGCCAAGGTTCGATGCCCTCAGCATTTCCAACAATATCATCATCCCCTTCTCGGCAAGGTCAAGGAACTTGATGAGGAGCGTCTCCATCTCCGCAGTCTGAGCCGAAAGACCGTTGCTGAAGGTGACCTTCGAGATCCTGAGGAGCTCCCTGCTGACCCAAAAATAATCATCAACGATCGAGTCCGCCAGATCAACGCATTCCAGCAGATTGTCCAGAACGTTGGGGTTGACCGCTCCGCCGGTGATCCCGCTCCTTATCGCGAAGGAAAGCTGGTCTGCCTGCTTCTCCAGCAGCCTGATGTCCTCGTTAAGGGCGGTCAATGACGAGCTGGAGGACAGCATCTCTATCATTACGGCGTTCGCCCTCCGGCCCAGCTCTATCATTCTCGACAGGTCGTTGAACGTCCTTCTTTCACCTGCTGAGAGGATCGCTGTTATGTGCCCGAGCCCAAATCGTCCCCTTCGTCTCGCCACGACCTCACCTCTTCCTCGAACAGAAGCCCTCGGCGCCCGCGCTCTCGAACGTGGTCATGGCTTGGAACCGCCGTCCTCGAGGGACCAGCGCGGCCTTGGGAGCAGGAGGGCCTATGCCCAGGACCCATCTGGATCCATGTTCTCGCGTTTTGCATACTTCCAATGCGTCCATTCGTTCGACCGGGAATGCCTGTTTCCATGCATCATTCACTATTTCAAATGAATTGCGGCTTGTTCCGTTATTCAGTGTTATCAAGGTAGTTCGTCCCTCATTTATCGTCATTGAAATGAGAGTTCACATCAAAAACACTACATTATTCGTATCAGGTGCTGGACATCCGGCATATCGTCCAATGAGCGCAGCTCTGCCGATCTGACACAGGATCGGCCGTGATGCGGACCGAGGAGGGCCCATCAAAGGCCTTCTAGAAGGACATCGCGTAGAGAGGAGGCCGTTCGGGTCGATGCGCCGGAACATGCCCAGGCCTTTCTGGTGCTCCACAACATCAGGTGGCCTGCGGGACACTGCCGCCAGGCCAGGTCCAGCGGATTACCGGTACTCTCACGATCGCCCATTTCTCATCGCGGTCGATCCGGAACCTTTCTTTCTGCCGGGTGAATGCAGGTCGGTCCTCTGCCCCAGCTCTTGACCTCCGCGGGAGCAAACAAAGCTAATAAGGGCAGGTTCCTTATTTCCAGGCATGTACCGATTGTCCGGGGACCGCTCTGGGCTGACGGGGGTCCTGATCGCCATACTGATCATGATCTTGATCATAATCGCGGCGATCGCGCTGTTCCTTGTGCCGTTCAAGACCGTCAATGTGAACGAATCGCGGCAGGTAGAGCTTGCCCCAGGCGTTCGATCGTTGACAGTGAACGCATCCATGGACATCGGGAGCATGACCATAAGGTTCGTCAATGACAGCTCTGAGGCCGCATCCATGTCCCTTGTGGGAACCCATCGCTCCGGCCTCTTCGGCCCAGAGCGTCCGGTTAACGTGAGCTGGGCCGTGGCCAACGGCACGGACAGCATATCCATCGAGCTCAACGTCAGCATGGGCCGGAACATTGGGTGGTTCGGAAGCAATGATGTAAGGTGTGACCTTAACATCTCCAACCGACTTATCACCTCTCTGACGGTGAAAAATTCTCTGGGAGCGGTGAACGTAACGACCGCTGACGGCGTTGTCCTGACCGGCCTGAACATCAGAGCTTCCGCCGGAGGGATCAAGGCCGATCTCGCGAGCGGTACGACCCTGGACGGGCCGCTGAGGATAAACACCTCCCTTGGCGGAGTGGACTTTGGATGGACAGACCTCAGGGCGACGAACAACGCGAGCGTTGACCTGACGGCATCGGCCGGAGGCGTAAGGCTCATCATCATGCAGTCCAGCGAACTGGGCAGCAACTTGACGGTGCGGTCCACCGCATCCCTGGGCGGGATAGATCTGAACCTTGACGTAGTAGGCAATACTTCCGCCCGCGTTCAATCGCATGCCGAGCTGGGAGGGGTGCGCGTCGGCCATCGCAGCGGGTTCAACGGGACCGATGAGGACCTGGTTTCCACGAACTATCCATCGGACCACGTCCTGGACGTACGCTCCAACGCCAGCGCCGGCGGCATCAACATCCGTCTCAACTACCGGCCTTGACCATCGGCGCGTGGGGATGCTGTCAAGCGCCTCTCTCTGGCCGGTGATCAAGGGCACCGGTTCCCGGACGACGGAAGGCCGCGCCGCATCCCGACATCAAATTATATCGACGAGTCGATACTAGTTTGATGGCCATGTTCAAGCCCAAGGTACTGTACAACTGCATATGCTGCAATGGCCCCATCACCGAGAAGGAGCTTCAGATAGCTTGCTCCATGTGCGGCTATGGAATGCACCAACATTGCGGGCTGAACAACGTGAGCAGGCACACACCTCAGCAGATCGAGTGGTTCAGGCGCAGCTACCGGCTCAACCAGTTCGTCCACTATGGCCGTTATTACTACTCGTTCTGTCCCCGCTGCAGGAACGTTCTCGACAACCAGTTCATCGGACCGATGGCCCATAGGCTCGAGGTCACTGCCCGCTATGATGAACTGGCCCAGCTCTACGAGGACTTCGGGTATCTCGTACAGGCCGGTCAGGTCAGGAACCGCGCGAACCGCCAGGT
Organism: Thermoplasmatota archaeon; assembly: GCA_022709105.1. Taxonomy (GTDB): domain Archaea; phylum Thermoplasmatota; class Thermoplasmata; order Methanomassiliicoccales; family Methanomassiliicoccaceae; genus UBA6. The sequence goes on from JAKIXL010000045.1 coordinate 6,818, forward strand.
GGTGAAGAACATCAACGTGGACGTGAACGACCTCATAGACCAGATGAGCTCCGGGAGCCTCAACGTCCCGTACAAGTGCCCCAACTGCGGTGCGGCGCTGACGGTGCACAGCAATATGGGCGACAGTGGGGTCAAGTACTGTCAATACTGCGGTACTGCGGTGAACACCGAAGCCGTTTCCAATGTCATCAAGCAAGCATTGAAATGAGAGGAAAAGTGGCTGACAGCGTTCCACGGTTCCCGCGGGCTCGCGCACCGCAGTACAGCATGGAACGTTGGCGGGCTTAACTACCGGGTTCGAATGGGACCGGGTGTATCCCCGCCGCTATGGCCGTCACACCGAAACCACTGATGAGAACCTCCTATTTATTCATTTCTGTTGCTGCGTCCCTAGCTAGAACGAAGCCTTGAGCGCGGAGGATCGGCTCAGAACCGTTTGCTCCATCCGAAGAAGCGCGTCACCTCGGCCACCGGGTCCTTGGTGGGGATGGCGCCGACATGCTCGCGATATCTCGACATCCGGTTATCCAGGACGATCGCGATCCCCCGATCCGTCTCTGTCCTGATGAGCCGGCCGATGGCCTGCTGGACCTTGCGCACCGCGGGCACCGCTGAGGCGTACTCCCATCCCTTTCCCGGTCCGTACTTGCGATCATAGCGCTGCTTCAGCTCATCAAGGAGCAGCGATGGCGGCGGATAGGGAAGGCCGACCACGATCGCTATGTCCAGTTCCTGCCCCGGGAAGTCCAGGCCCTCGGCGACCTTACCGCCCATTACAGTGAAGAACACCCCTCCTCGGCCTCGCTTGAAGGCCTGGATGCTCGATGCCAGCCGGCGGGACGCTCCGGACTCCTCCCAGTAGAGCTGGCGATCGACGCATTCCTCGATCCGGGGGCGCATGGTCCTCAGCATCTCGTAGGAGCGGAAGAACACCATGGTGTTGCGGTCGGTGGCTTGACAGATGTTGATAATATGGTCCTCTATGCGCCCCTTCATCGAGGGGTCATCCCGCATCTCCCGCTGCCCGGCGCTTACGTCCTCTGCGTAAAGCACCAGGCGGTTCTCCGGCGGGAAAGGGGATGGGAAAATGCGGAGCTCGCGGTTCTCCGGCAGGTCGAGTATGTCCGCATACTGCCTCAGCGGCTGCATCGTGCCCGACATGTGGACCACGCCTTTGACCTCACGGAGGAACGAGGTGGTCTCCTGAGGGTCCAGGCAGCAGGCCTTGAGGGAACCGAGGTCATCGGACGACACCATCTTCACGAACCTCGCGTCCTCGGCCCGGAACCAGATCTCCAGCAGAGAGCCAAGCCGAAGGGTGGCAGAGGTGGGCTCCTTTCCTTGCTCCAGCCTCATCTCAACCTGCTTTTGACCGGCGTTCACCATATTGGCGCACATCGAGCGGAGCTCCTCCTCGTCAAGCTTCAGTTCAGTCCTGAGCTTGCCTTCCAAGAACCTCCGGCCCAGGCGGGCCTCGTAAGAGCCGCGGGGTACCTGCTCGCGGACCGCGTCGTCGATGATGCGGCGAAGCGTGGAGCAGAGCAGACCATGGTCTACTCCTGTCGCTAACCGCGGGTTCCCAAGCTCCCGGGTCTCATCCTCGGCCGCCTGGATGTCATGCATGGTGATGTCGAAGCTCTCCTGGTCCCTGGCTGCGTCGATAAGATTATGGGCCTCGTCCACGATGATGATCACATCGTCCATGGTGAGCTGCAGCCGGTCGAACAGCTGGGAGCGGATCTCCTTGGACAAAACCTGGACATATGGAACGGCCACTACATCCACGAGCGGGACGATCGCCTTTCTCGCCTCGTATGGGCAGGCACCCTGCTTCTCGCAGAAGCGGTCGAACTCCGCCGCGGTCGGCAGCTCGTCGGCGCAATATTTCAGGAAGCCCATCTCCCCGATGGCAAGGAGGTCCGCATAGTGAGGACAGCCCCCATGCTGCCTTGCCACTGTCCTGGCCTTGCGCTCCTCGCAGATCTTGGACAGCGCGTGCGGGGGGATGTCCTCGAGCTCCTCGAGAGTGCGCAGAAGGAGGCAGGAGCGCCTGCGCCCCTGCATGGCCAATCCCGTCACCCTCTGGCGCCGCGAGACGGAGCGCAGCTCCTTCATAACCTGGTCGCTCTGAGATATCGTCCTGGTAAGATAGAGCACCTTCTTCTTGTTGGCCTTGGCATGCTGCAGCGCGCCGACGAGCGAGCAGACGGTCTTGCCAGTCCCGGTCCCTGATTCCATGATCAGGTGCTTCCCGAGGTCCATGGCGCTTTGCACGGCGTTCACGATCTCTATCTGGGATGGCCTCGGATGATAGGGGAAGAGAGGAGGCCTCTCCACCTCCTTTCTCCGGTCCGAGGCGTCCGTCCGCGGCGCGGCCATGCGGGCCGATGTCCTCCGCTCCCGCCTCGATGCCTCCCCGCAGCCCGGACAGACGCCGGATGCAGGGTCGAGGAGGCAGCCGCACTCGCAGAAACGTCCCTCCATGCCCGAAGCATTGCCGGTCAGCATATAAACATGACCCAGGGCGTTACGTGAGCCGCCATCGTCAACAAGGGCAGGTAGGGCGGGTACAACGGCGGCTAGAATTGTTCGAAGGACACACCCCATTCATCGTCATTTATAATAGGGCCGCGAACATCTCAACGATGGGACGGGACCTGGGCATCATCGCGACGGCCGCGGGA
>JAKIXL010000046.1:0-7868 GCA_022709105.1 Thermoplasmatota archaeon
GCGTGGAGCCGGCGTCCGCGGCATCCGTCGCCGGGCTCATCAAGCTGGTGGACGAGGGCGTGGTCTCCAGGGACGAGAAGGTGGTATGCATCTGCACCGGCAACGTGCTCAAGGACCCCGACACGGTGATGCGCTCCTGCGCCGAGGTCTTGAAGGCCAATCCTACCGCAGAGGACGTGAGGCGGGTCATCGCCTAACTGCTCGTCGATCGGTGACAATGCGTTCGGATCATAAAGGGGGCGGTCATCTTAGCGCCTTACGTTACCGGACCTTCTAGATTTCCGTTCCTCAGATCCCTAGGGGCCGAAATAGTTCGATCCACATCTGTTCAGGCAGGTGCTCGACGCCGCGCATTCACCTTTCTCCTATGGCGCCTCTTGCCTCCTCCATTTTTCGACCGATGCAACCCCAGATAGAGGAGAGCATGAAGACGACGTGTCCGTGTCCATTACCGAAAGCGTCGGACCATCGACGTTGAGAACGTTCTCTCCGCTGCGGTCTCAAAGACGGATACGGTCCAGGTCCAAGGCATTGCAGATCGATGAGCATGCATCATAAAGGCCGCAGGACCTTTTTGCGGGGACCAACGAGAGATCATTGGAACAGGGGGGTCTCGTTGAGACCAGGGCAACGGCACCGCTCAATATTGGAAACGCTCCCGGTCCTGCGGAGGGAAGCGATCTCCCTCAGCGATAGATCGTTCGGCAAGCGCATCGCTCAAGAACCAAGGCCATAATAACGGCCAACGGGAACCTTAACCTCACGGGACATGGCACCGGGCCGACACGTGTTCAAGCCCTTCCCACCTTTCTCAGTAGCACGAAATAATAAATCGTAATAAGATTGATATCTTATCAAGCGATAGTAGTGTCAACTCCCGAGCGGAGGATTGGATAAGAGGAATGAGCATGAAAATCGTGATTTCTGGAAAGGGAGGCAGCGGGAAGAGCACGATAACCTCCCTTCTGGCCATGGACCTCATAGATAGAGGCTACAGAGTTCTGGTAATCGACACCGACGAATCCAACTATGGTCTGGAGGCCCTACTTGGAATCGCGTATTCTCAAGAGCTGATGGACCATCTCGGCGGCAAGAAGGCGGTCGGGGAGAAGATGAAGGCGGCGTTCTCCAAAGGCGCCAATGAACCGGCCATCCCCATCTTCGACAAATCCTGGAGCATCGACGAGATACCGAAGGAGTGCTTGTCCACGAAAGGTTCCCTGGGCCTGCTGCAGATTGGGAAGGTCAAGCATTTCGGGGAAGGTTGCGCCTGCCCGATGGGAGGCCTGTCCCGGGATTTCCTTAAGAACCTGAGGTTAGGTCCTAAGGACATCGCCATTATCGACACCGAGGCAGGAGTGGAGCATTTAGGCAGGGGAGTGGCCAAGGGAGCCGACCTAGTAATGGCCGTACTGGACCCATCCTTTGAATCGATAAGGCTGTCTGGTAAGATCAGGGAGATGGCGGAAGAGGCCGGTAAATCGGCGTATTTCATATTAAACAAGGTCGAGGACGACGCCGCCGAACGCATGATGAAGGCCCTCGATCCCAAAGAGATAATCGCGGTGATACCGCGGAACAAGGAGATCGAACGACTCGGTCTTGACGGAAAGCCCCTCGGCCCTAACGTGGACGGGGTTTCGGACATAACCACGTTCGTCCTAAGGTCGATGCCAGGGGCGTGATGGGGTGAAGCGTGCTTATCTAGCTGTGGGCGCGGTAGCTATCGCGGCAATGGTGGTGATCACCGGCCTTTATGTGGTCATGAACAGCGGCGGAAAGAGCGATGATACCGCACCGGAGAGGATAACCGTGACTGACATGTTCGGAAGGTTGGTGGAGGTTCCCAAGGGGGCCGATAGGGTCATCGCCGCGGGCACGGCCGCGCTGCGCTTCGTTACATACCTGAACGGGTCGTCGATGGTCATAGGGGTGGAGGAGTTCGAGAGGGACATGTCTCCTTCAGCTCTCGGAGGCCGGGCATATGCCATCGCCCACCCTGAGTTCTCCACGCTGCCAAGCGTGGGACCTCAGTTCGGCGGCGACGCAGAGCTGATGGCCAGCCTGAACCCTGAGGTGATATTCTATTCCCCGCGAAACCAGCAGGGAGCCGATTGCGACACTCTGCAGAACAACGTCGGCATACCGGTGGTCGGCCTAAGCACCACTGTGGACCTGACCCGAAACATCGACCAGTTCTTCAAGCAGGTCGATCTGGTAGGCGAAGTGCTGGGGACCAAGGAGCGCGCTACCGAGCTGAAGGCGTACGTCAGCTCATTGATCGACGACATCGGCACTAGGGTCAAGAACATACCTCAAGAGGAGCGACCCACCGTTTACATCGGAGGACTGTCCTACGGTAGCAGCCACGGCCTGGACTGGACGACCATCAATTATGTCCCGTTCCATTACCTGGGGGCCAACAATGTCATCACCACCGATCTGCTGACCACCGGTACCGGTCAGATCAGTATCGAGGAGGTGTGGAAAAAGGACCCGGAGTACGTGTTCGTGGACCTAGCCGGACTGTCACTGGCCAAACAGCAGTACGCTCAGTACAAGGACTCTCTTGATGAGGTCACCGCCTTCCGCAACGGGGACGTCTACGGCGTTCTGCAGACGAACTGGTATGCCAGCAACTGGGACACCGTTCTCCTTTCCTGCTATTATGTGGGAAAGGTACTCTATCCTGAGAAGTTCGCCGACGTGGACATCGCGAACAAGGCCGACGAGATCTATACTGTGATGGTAGGCTCCGCGATATACGACAGGTTGGTAGACTACACTGGAGGTACCTTCGGAAAAGTATCCCTGGCCTATTAAAACCTCTTCCTTCCCTTTATTTCAAAACAAAGCTAAGTGGTGCTGATATGGCCTTCCTTGACATATTGGAGCCTCCCCGGCCTGACGCGGGACCGGTGATAAGGCAGATTGAGACCGCGTTCGACGGTTTGCGGAGATCGTTCCTCCTCCGTCAATCTCTAGAGATGGACATCTTTGAACGAATGGGCGGCGGGAAGAGCGCGGAGCTCATCTCGGCTGAGCTGGGCACGGACGTAGTAATGACACGCCTGTTCTGCGACGCCCTGGTATCCTACGGCCTCCTGGTCAGGTCCAACGGGGACTATGCGAACTCGCCTTGGGCAGACGCCTATCTGGTGAGGTCTTCCCCCTACTGCTTCAGACAATCCTTGGAAAGATCCCTGGCAGAGATCGACGGTTGGCACGACCTAGGCTCCATACTAAGGAACGGACCGAGGATCATCGAGCGCTCTCAATTCTTCAATGACCTATGGATCCGCAGCATTGCCGCGATGGCCTTGTGCGGAAGCGTGCAGAAGGTGACCGCGGAGGTCTCTGAGGCGATCGACCTATCTTCGGTCCGGAAGATGCTGGATATAGGGGGCGGACACGGGCTGTACTCCATAGCTTTCTCCGCCCGTAATCCGAACATGGATGTCTATGTCCTCGACCTTCCGGACATGGCCCCGGTTGCCAAGGAGTACATCTCCCTCTACGGCGCCGACAAGGTTCAAGTCATGGCCGGGGATTTCACCAAGGACGATATTGGCTCTGGGTATGACCTGATATTCTCCTCCTTCAATCCCAGTGGCTCGGAGGCGGGTATGATATCTGTGCTCAAGGACGCCCTGGTCCCCGGAGGGTGGCTGGTGGTCCGCCAGTTCACCGATAAGGCCAGGAACGACCCGCTTGCCAATCTCGGCTGGAACCTGGTCAGCCTAGACGGTGACCGCCGTCCACGCAGGAGGTTCTCTGGACCGAACACCATATCCATCGATGAGTACAACTCCGCGCTGGTCGAGTCAGGTTTCAAACCCGTGCGAAGATGGGCCGTCGACGAGATGTCGGACATCACGGTGATGCAGAATCAAGGTGACTAAATGTTCCTCCCGCGAAACAGAACAATGGCGGAGATCGAAGGCCACGGGAGCGCGGGTTCGGACCCCACAGAGAGATATTTTCGTCATACCTCCAGAAAGGCCATGTTCTTGGTGGCCTGCGGTGCCGTCCTGTTCGTCATAATGTTGTTCTCCATTACCGTGGGTACCTTCTCGATCCCATTGGAGGATGTCGTTCGAGCCCTGTTCGGGCAGCAAGGCACGTACTACAACATCGTATGGAACATCCGCCTTCCCCGGATAATGGCCGGCATAGTCGCGGGGGCCTCCCTTGCGGTGGCGGGGACGGTCATGCAGTGCGTCCTTAGAAACCCGCTCGCTTCCCCTTATACCCTGGGCCTCTCTCAGTCCGCAGCTTTCGGCGCGGCCTTCGCCATAATTTTCCTGGGAGCCGGTTCGACCATGGCCAGCACAACGTCCTCGGTCGTGGTCAACAACCCCTATACGGTCACTCTCATGGCGTTCATATGGGCGATCGTTGGCACCACGCTCATAATGCTCTTATCGGCAATGACTCGGGTCTCGCCTGAGGCCATGATCCTCGCTGGAGTGGCCATAGCAGCAATATTCCAGGCAGGGATCACCGCCCTCCAGTTCTTCGCCGACAGTGTACAGCTGTCAACCATGGTCTATTGGACCTTCGGGGACCTGGGAAGAGTGACCTGGGAGCATCTGATGATACTCGCCGCGGTCCTTGCGCCCATCCTTATGTATTTCATTTATAGCCGCTGGAGCTACAACGCAATGGACGCTGGCGAAGAGACAGCGAACGGCCTGGGAGTGAATACCAAGCGTATGAGGATGGTGGGCATGGTCCTATCCTCCATGCTTGCGGCAGTAGTGGTCTCGTTCATGGGCATCATCGGATTCATAGGCCTAGTCGCCCCGCATATGACACGGAGGATCATAGGAGGGGACCACCGATTCCTAATCCCCGGTTCCGCGCTGGTGGGAGCGATACTTCTCATGGGCTCGGACACCATAGCCCGTACGGTGATATCGCCGTTGGTCATCCCCGTGGGGGTCATCACCGCGTTCCTCGGCGGTCCATTGTTCATATATCTGCTGATAAAGGGGTATAAAAAATGATGCTAGATGTAGACGGAGTGGAGTTCAGGTATCGAAGCACCTCGGTACTGGACGATGTAAGCTTCTCGGTGGAAAGGGGCGAAGTGCTTTCGATCCTCGGGCCGAACGGGGTAGGCAAGACCACCCTGCTGAAATGCATAAATGGCATCCTGAGGGCCAGGAAGGGAACGGTGCTGGTGGACGAGGAGAGCCTTACGTCCATGCCCCGGCCAGAGGTGGCCAAGCGAGTGGGCTACGTAGCGCAACGGAGCGACACTGGAAGGGTCACTGTGTTCGAATCGGTCCTCCTGGGCAGGAAGCCATACATCAGGTGGGACATCTCCAAGGACGACGTGCGTAAGGCCGGGGAGATGATCGACCGCCTGGGCCTTGCGCAGATATCGATGAAGTATGTCGAGGAGATCAGCGGAGGGGAGTTCCAGAAGGTCCAGATTGCCAGGGCATTGGTCCAGGAACCCAAGGTGCTCCTGTTGGATGAGCCGACCAGCAACCTCGACCTATGCAACCAGTGCCGCATTATGTCCTCGGTCAGAGAAATGGTGAGAAAGAACGAGATATCGGCGATACAGACGATGCACGATCTGAACCTGGCCATTCGCTACTCGGACCGTTTCCTTCTGCTCAAGGGAGGCAGGATCTTCGCGGCCGGGGGGGTGGAAGTGATTTCCCCCGAGACCATTGAGGAGGTGTACGGCATTCCAGTGTTCGTGGAGATCTTCAGAGGGCAGCCCATGGTCATCCCGGCATGATAGGGAGCATCGAGTCGTGTCCGATCATTGAACGACGGCCGAGAGGCCAAGATCGAACAAAACACATCTTTCTCAGAGCTAGAAGTCCAGCAGGCTCCTTTGCTTGCGGTCCTTCGGCTCCACCCTTCTGATCTCCTGTCCGACCTCAGCCACCGCGGCCTCAACCGGCCGCTCGGTCCTTCTAGCCAGCTTGCCCGAGGTCACCTGCTCCTTGAGGCTCTTTGCCAGAGAGTCTCCGATCTTGGGTATGCGTGCCAGGCGAACAATGTCGACCTCACGCAGCGCCTCCACGTTCCTCACGCCGTGATTGTGCAGCGAGCGCGCCCTGGCCCGGCCGATCCCTCGCAGGCGTACCAGGTCCAGCAGCTCCGGCTTGACCCCGTAGCGGATACGGACCATCAGCTCGGTCAACATTGGATATGCGTCCTTGTTGAATATGTTGGCAAGCTCCCGCATGGAGTACACAAGCCATTCGCCGACCTCCACCTTGTTGCGCAGATCGCCGGGGCCCATGCCGAACCTCTTGAGGAGATCGTCCTCCTCCATCTCCTGGACCCAGTCGTCCAGGGAGCACGCGGTCTTCACCTCGGCGAGATAGAAATCATACTGGTCAAGGTTCTCCGGCGGCTTGAGAAGGAGCTCCTGCTCCCTGGCGAGCAAGACCTCTTCCACCCACTGGTAATCGGAGCGCTTGAGGTACATCGTCATCATGTCCGGGGACGAGCACACCGCGTGGAGGAGGCCGAAGTACGACGAGGAGGGCTTGAAAGAGCGCAGGGCGTCGCGGAGCTTGACCGCCGTCAGCGGATCTATGTACAGGTCCGAGACGCGGCGGCCGAAGAAGGTCGCCTGGATGCGATGGTCCTCGGTGCGCACCATCCCCTCTCGCTCAAGGAACCCGAGCACGTTGTCCGTCGCATCCTCCAGGCCGGCCATGGTGGTCTGGTGGGCGAAGAACGTCGAGTTCATGAAGTCCATAAGCGAGTCCCTGGAGGACGCCGTTCCCGTAGCTATCGTCGCCAGGACATGAGAGCGGAGCACTGGCTCGCTCCCCAGTTTGGAATAGATCTCCTCCGGCTCTCCAAGAAGGTAGTTGTCCATGAGGAAGGACCTCTCCTCCTCATCCCGGGAGATCAGTATCGCCTCCCCGTAGGGATCATAGCGCGGGCGTCCAGCGCGGCCGCACATCTGCTTGATCTCAAGCACCGGAATGGACACGTTGCCGCCGTTCTCGTAGCGGTGCACGTCCCTTATCACCACCCTTCTCGCCGGGAGGTTGATGCCGGCGGCAAGCGTCGGCGTCGCAACGATGCATTTGATGGTCCCCTTCTTGAAGTTCGACTCCACGAACCTCCTCTGCTCATTGGTCAGACCAGCGTTGTGGAACGCCACCCCCCTCTTCACGCAGGCGCTGAGCCGCTTGCCCACGGTCGTTGGCTCGCCCTCGTCTTCTATGATGCGGTCCGCGCCGTCCGTGGCCCCTTCCGGCATGACCTCCCTCATGAGCGGGGCGAGCTTGGTGGCAAGGGTCTCGGTCGACCTGCGGGTGTTCACGAACACCAAGCATTGCCCGCCTTCCAGGATGGAATCCTTCACCAGGGCCCAGAGGAGCTCCTTCTCCTTCGGTATGGTCCTCTTGGAGTTGTCGGTGAAGTATACCATCCCGTCGAGGTAAACGCCCTCCTTAAGTGGGGTCGGCCGCCAAGTCGAGGACACATGCTCGGCGTTAAGCCAGTCGGCCACCTCCTTGGAGTTCTTTATGGTTGCCGAGAGAGCGATGATCTGGAGCTCGGGGTTGAACTTGCGGAACTTGGCCAGGGTCACCTCCAGTGTCGGTCCCCGGCCTGGGTCGTGCAGGAGATGCACCTCGTCGGCCACTACCAGGGTGATCTGTCCGAGCCAATGGCCTTGGTGCCTCAGCAGGGAATCGGCCTTCTCCGACGTGGCCACGATGACGTCGAAGTTCTCAAGCTGCGGATCTGGAGAGTCCAGATCACCGGAGGACATCTCGACCTTCACTCCGAGCCTCTCGAACTTCCTTAGGTCTTCGTACTTTTCGGCAGCCAGCGCTCTCAGTGGCACGATGTACAGGACCTTGCCGCGCCGCTCA
>JAKIXL010000046.1:7878-9479 GCA_022709105.1 Thermoplasmatota archaeon
CGTGCTTCATCGCCGCCAGGTAGGCTATGAGGCTCTTGCCGGACGCGGTCGGGATGGCAAGCATAAGGTTGCGTCCGTCCAGGGCCAGGGGGGCGGCCTTTGCCTGCGGAGGGTACAGCTCCCCGATGCCCTCTTCCATGAGCACATCGGCCACCCCTTCCGGCAGATCGAGATCGCTTACCTTCATGCCCCTTGCACCGATCCGCTCGCTAGAAGGTGCTGCGATTTCAAGGTTTCCACCGGGAGCGCGACCCTCCCGTCCGGCCAAGCCCCTTGGCTCTAGAGCAGGCACCCAGAGTCCGAAAGGATGCGAGGTCGTTCTGAGAAAAGGATGCTGGCTCAATACCAGGAATCTCACGCTCGGGGAAACGCTTAACTAGTGGCACGATTATGGTATAAAAATAGAGATAAGAGCAGGTGTAACATGAGCAATGACCCATCTGCCGCCGAGTTTGTTCTTGACGTCGACGATTGGATCGAGGGTCAAGATTTCCAGACAACAGCGGACATAAAGATACCTGATAAACTGGCCGACCAGGTCATCGGCCAGGACGCTGCCGTAGAGGTCATCAAGAAGGCCGCTGAGCAGAAACGCCATGTCATGCTGATCGGCGAGCCGGGCACCGGCAAGTCGATGTTGGCCAAGTCCATGACCGAGTACCTTCCCAAGGGCGAGCTCCAGGACGTCATCGCGTATCACAATGCCGAGGACCCCAATGAGCCCAAGATCAGGATCGTTCCCGCCGGAAAGGGCAAGGAGATCGTCAGCGCCCAGAAGAAGGAGGCCATGGTCAAGAAGCAGCAGAAGGGCACGATGATAACCTTCATCATGTTCATGGTGATCCTGGTAAGCTTCGCCATATTCTTCACCACTGGCGGAGAGAACTTCAACATCCTCCTGCTCGGGTTCATCGTTGTGGCCATCCTGTTCTTCGCGACCAGATACTCGGGCAATAAGCAGGAGAACTATCTCGTCCCGAAGCTCCTGGTGACCCATGAGGACGGGGACCAGCCTCCATTCATCGACGCCACCGGAGCGCACGCCGGGGCTCTGCTGGGGGACGTCAAGCACGATCCGTTCCAGAGCGGAGGCCTGGAGACCCCGGCCCACGAGAGGCTGGAGGTCGGAGCCATCCACAAGGCGTCCAAGGGCGTGCTGTTCATCGATGAGATAAACATGCTGCGGATCGAGAGCCAGCAGAGCTTGCTGACTGCCCTGCAGGAGGGCAAGTTCTCCATCACCGGGCAGAGCGAGAGGTCCTCAGGCGCGATGGTGAAGTCCGAGGCAGTGCCGTGCGACTTCATCCTGGTCTGCGCCGGCAACCTGGACGCCATCCAGGGCATGCACCCCGCGCTCAGGTCGCGCATACGCGGCTACGGCTACGAGGTTTTCATGCGCTCGACCATGCCTGATACCCCGGAGAACCGCATGAAGCTGATACGCTTTGTGGCCCAGGAGGTCTCCAAGGACAAGAAGATCCCCCACTTCGACCGCAAGGCCGTGGGGGAGATAATCAAGGAGGCCCAGAGGCGGGCCGGACGACACGGCCGCCTGACGCTCAGGCTCAGGGAGCTGGGCGGGCTTGTGCGTGTGGCTGGGG
>JAKIXL010000047.1 GCA_022709105.1 Thermoplasmatota archaeon
CTCCACGGCCTTTTTTTATTATCTCACTTGATCGATGGAGGCCCCGCTCTTCCGGGGAAGCAGCACGACGAACCTGGCGCCCAAGGTATGGTCCCCGGGCACCCGGTCCTCCACCCAGACCCTTCCTCCGATCTCCGACACGATGTTCGCGACCAGGAACAGTCCCATGCCGTGGCCGGACGCCCTGGTTTGACCGCGCTCTCCCCTTGAGAAGAGAACGCTCTTCTGCGGGTCCGGTATCCCTGGTCCGTTGTCAGCGACGTCGACCCGGACATAATCGATGCCTTGATGATAGTAGGGTCGAACCGTCACCACTATGCTCGCCTTCCCTCCCGAATGCTTCACCGCGTTATCGATGAGGTTCGCGAACAGGTCCGGCAGAAGCTCGGTGGCGGTCACCACGGCATCATGCGTGCCGGAGTACATTATCTCCACACCGTCCCCGTGCGGCAGGACCTGCCCTATCGCCGCAGGAAGGACCGTGTCCAGGTCAACGTGGGTGACCGGGGATGGCCCGCGATCGTGGACCCGCCTGATCGTATCTATCAAGCGGGCGGAATCGCCCAGCGAGCTCAGGGCCTTCTCTATCCACTTGGCCGTTCTCGCGTCCTCAAGTCCCGATCGGTCGATGAGCTGCAGGTAGCCCGAGGCGGCGGTCAGGGAATTGGAGACGTCGTGGGTGAGCAGGTCGATGTAGAACTCGGCCCTTTCTCTGGCCTCCTTAAGCTTCTGCTCAAGCCTGATGCGTTCGGTAATATCATGCTGGACCGCCACCGCGCCGAGGAGCCTGCCGCTCCCATCGGTTATCGGGGCGGCGGAATTGAGGATTGTGCCGAAGGACCCGTCCAGCCTCTCGATGTCGATGGCCACCCCCAGGGTGGTCTCTCCGTGCTTCAATGCCTTGACCACGGGGCACTCCCTCACCGGCCCTCCGCCATCTGAATAGTACGCGGGCAGGCCGCAAAGCTCGTCGATAGTCGTGGAGGGTGCAGGCCTCCCTCCCCAGATCTTAGAGCGGAGCGCGTTCGATTCTATCTCCCGGCCATTCTGGTCGGTGATAAGTATGCCTACCGGCAGCGTGTCGATGATCGTCCGGAGACGGGACCGCTCCTCATTGGCCAGCCGTTCCGAGCGCCTTACCGACTCATATGCCCGGGCATTGGAGATGCCCGATGCGATCCTCTCCGCGGCCACGGTCAGCAGGGACGTCTCGCGGGCGCTCTCCTCGTGGCGCTCGGTCCATTCCACCTCCAGCACTCCCCCCTTCTCCCCGTCGATGTCGAATGGTACCTTGAGCAACGAGACCTCCCGCCGGCCATCCTCGCTGGGAACGCGTCCGAAGAACGCCCGGCCATCTCCGATGACCCGTTTGTTGAGGTCCAGGTCCAGGGCCGGGTCCGCCCTTGTGCTCCTGCTGTCAATGCCAGAGCAGGCCTTGAGCCTGAGGCCGCCGTCGTCGACCAGCAGCAGGGCCGCGCGGTCCGCGCTCATCACCGAGCGGAGGGTGCCCAGGACCGAGCGCATGATGGTCTCCAGGTCAAGCGTGGCCACCGCCGCGCTGGCCACTTCCTCCAGGGCATGGAGGTCGTTCTCGGTGCGCTTCCTCTCGATCGCGAAGAGCATCGAGCGGACCAGCTCATAGGACCGGACCTCGCCTTTGACCAGATAGTCCTGCGCTCCCGCCTGCACCGCGGTCCGGGCGAACGCGTCGTCGACATTGCCGGTGATTATGACCACGGGGGTGCGGGGCACCACCTCCTGCACCGAGGTTACGGTATCGAAACCAAAGCTGTCAGGCAGGTTAAGGTCCAGGAGCACGATGTCGAACCTCTCCCGGCCAAGCCTCTCCAGGGCCGGCCTCAGCCTGCTCTCGCTGTGCAGCTCGAAGAGCGGCTCGCGCGAGGACCCCAGGGCGGCCTCGATGAGGGCCGCGTCGCCTGGATTGTCCTCGACCAGCAATATCCTCAGGGCACCCCGGGAAGGCTGGGCAGTGGTGGTCCGGGCCGTTATCATGATCGACGCCAATGGATTTCCACCCCGGCCGATTTATACCATTCCCTGGGTGGAACGTCCTGGCGGTGGCATTTCCGTGAGGGACGCTCATGGACAGGACCGCGGCCCGAGAAGGGGAAGCTTATTTCCATGACCTTCGACATTCGGAGGGAGCGATAGACATGGCCGAGCCGATAAGATGGGACCTCTCACAGCTGGTCAAGGACACTGATGCAGATTCGATCATCTCCGAGCTTGACCGGCTGGTCGCCGATGCGGTCAAGTTCCGGAACAAGTACCAGGGCAACATTACCGGCCTGGACGCCGCGGGGGCCCTGAGCTTCCTTGAGGAGCGCGATGACCTGTACGTGAGGCACGAGGGGCCGGTCATGTTCGCCCAGCTCCTGTACGCCGCGGATTCCACGAACCCGGTGGCCAAACGCCTCAACGACGCGGTGCGGAAGGCCGGCACCAGGGCAGGCCAGGAGATGGCCTTCTCCGATATCGAGTTCGGGGAGCTGCTGAAGAAGAGGCCTGAGCTGGTGAACGACCCTGTGCTCAAGGAGTACCATCATTACCTGGAGAAGGTGCTGGCCAGGGTGCCCCACCTGCTGTCGGAGAGCGAGGAGAAGCTGGTTATGGCCAAGGACCAGAACGGGGTTGACGCTTGGTCGCAGCTCCAGCAGGATTGGCTGTCCACGAGGACGTTCAAGTTGGGCATCGACGGCGAGATTAAGGAGCTTGCCTACGGCGAGATAATCAGCTATTATTCTGACCCCGATCGCGAAAAGAGGCGCGGCGCCAACAGCGTGGTATATTCGGAACTGGGGAAGGACGACATCCTTTGGTCCTCGGCCATACGTTCGATCTGCTCCGACCATCTTCACATGTGCGAGTGGCGCGGTTACTCGAGACCGGTGGAGCCCAGCCTGCTGGACAACGACGTGGACGCCGCGGCCATTGATGCTCTAATGAACGTCATGCGCAAGAGCGCGCCCATTTACCGCCGATACCTCAAGCTCAAAGCGAAGCTCCTAGGCCTCGAGGTTCTCGGGAACTGGGACCTACAAGCGCCCCTGCCGGGAGCGCCGGACACCAAGTACGATTGGTCCAGGTCCCGGGACCTGGTCACCAAGGCCTACCGATCGTTCGACCCCCAGTTCGCTTCCTGGGCCGATGAGATGTACGCCCGGTCCCACATCGACGCGGAGCCTCGTAAGGGAAAGGCCAGCGGGGCCTTCTGCAGCTATTGGTACTCCGGGAAGAGCGCCTACGTGCTGCAGAGCTTCAACGGCCGCCGGAGCGACGTATATACGCAGGCCCACGAACTGGGACACGCCATCCACGCCTATCTGGCTTCGAGGGCCCAGAAGCTGAGCAACTTCAGCGCGGGATCGTGCATAGCCGAGACCGGATCGATCTTCGGGGAGCTCCTGCTGACAGACCAGCTCCTGAAGGACGCGTCCTCCGGTGCGGAGCAACTGGCGGTCCTGGACACGGTGTGGGAGGAGTTTGGCATGGCGGCCTTCCAGGTAAGCGCCAGGTACCACTTCGAGCAGAGCATGTACGACGCCATCAAGGCCGGCAGGTTCTTGGACGGGGAGACCGTGGCCGCTCTCTGGACCAAGGCGCGGGACGACGTGTACGGGGACGCCGTGGAATGGCTGCCGGAGATGAAGTGGGAATGGACGATGAAGATGCACTACTACATCCCCAACTACCGCTTCTACAACTATCCTTACGTGTTCGCCCAGTTGTTCGTATACGCCCTGTACAAGCTGTACCAGGAGCAGGGACCGGCCTTCGTGCCCAAGATGAAGGCCCTTCTGTCCGCCGGCTCCAGCCGGTCGCCGGCCCAGCTGGCGAAGGACCAGGGCTTCGACATCACCACCGAGGGGTTCTGGCAGAAGGGGATCGACCAGGCAGTGGTCTTCCTGGAGAGGATGGAATCGCTGGCCGGCGAGAGGGGCGGGGCTTAGGCCCTACGGGCCTCGGGAGGCGAGGTGATGTTCCGCACCGCAGCTGGACGATTGGCGCACACCTATTCTATAGTGGCCCGGGACCCGGACACCGGGGAGATGGGCGTGGCGGTCCAGTCCCACTGGTTCTCGGTCGGCAGCGTGGTCGCCTGGGCCGCAGCGGGCGCAGGAGCGGTGGCAACCCAATCCATGGTCAACCCGCTCTTCGGCCCCCTTGGGCTTGAGCTGCTGAGGAACGGAAGGACCGCGGCCGAGACCGTGGCCGAGCTGATAGCGGCGGACGAGCATCGAGAGGTCCGACAGCTCGCAGTGGTCGATGGCAGCGGAAGGACCGCGGCGTTCACCGGAGATAGATGCATACCTCAGTGCGGCCATCTTGCCGGCAACGGTTTCTCGGTCCAGGCGAACATGATGACCTCCGGCGAGGTATGGCCGTCGATGGCCAGGGCCTTCGAGCGCGCCGAAGGCCCCCTGGCCGAGAGGATGGTGGCTGCCCTGGAGGCTGCCGAGGCGGAGGGCGGCGATTTCCGCGGAAGGCAGTCGGCCGCCCTGCTGGTGGTGAGGGGCGAGCCCACCGGGAACGTCTGGAAGGACCGCTTGATCGACCTGAGGGTCGAGGACCACAACGATCCGGTGGCCGAGCTGAGGAGGCTTCTCAAGGTCCACCGGGCCTATGAGAGCATGAACGAGGGCGACCTGGCGCTGGAGAGGGGCGACATGGCCGCGGCCATGGAGCTTTACGGCTCGGCCCGGAGGCTGTGCCCCGACAACGAGGAGATGATGTTCTGGCACGCCGCCATGCTCGCGAACAACGACCGGTGGGAGGAGGCGCTCCCCCTCTTCGCCGGATCCTTCTCCAGGAACCCCCGGTGGAGGGACGCGGTCCCGGACCTGGCGAGGCTCGGGCACCTGCGGATGACCCCGGAGCAGGTCGAGAAGGTCCTCAAGCTCTGATGTTCGCCGAGGACGACGTGAGGCGCCCGGCGATAGAATGCACCGAGGAGGCCGTTTCAGGCCTCTCCTCCCGTAAGGCGCAGTCCCACTATGCCCACGATGATGAGGGCGATGAAGGCCAGCCTGACCAGGTCCTTGGAGTCCCCGAAAAGGACGATGCCCAGGAGCACCACGCCCACCGAGCCTATCCCGGTCCATACCGCGTACGCGGTCCCCAAGGGAAGGTCCTTGGTCCCGAGCATCAGGAAGTAGAAGCTGAGGATGTAGGTTATCACCGTGGCGATGCTTGCAAAAAGGTCCCGGAAACCATCGGAGTACTTCAGCCCGATGGCCCACCCTATCTCCAAGGCCCCCGCGATGACGATGTATGTCCAGCCCATGTGCCGCCGTTAGGCCGCCCATATATATAACGGGAACTCGAAGGGCGGCCGTTCGGGCCCGCAGGCGGCACGGCGGATCTTGGCCAGAGCGTCAAAGGTCCGCAGATGTTGCGGTCAACCCATATATATGATGGGCGGGGACGTCGACCCGGGCGGTCATGCCGCCGGGAAAAGGATGGACTATGGTCACCACGGAAACAAGGAAGAAGCTCTCCGAGGCGGGGAAGAAGGGGGCCGAGGAGAGGTGGTCATCTGGAAGGGAGATCAGCGATCAGACCAGGGCCAAGCTGTCAGAGGCCGGAAGGCGCGGGGCGGAGGCCCAGCCCCGGGAGGCCAAGGTGCTCGGCGGGGAGAGGGGAGCTGCGGCAAGATGGGGCTCGGGAAGGGAGATATCGCCAGAGACCAAGGAGAAGCTCTCCATGGCCGGGAAGAAGGGCGCGGCGGCGGAGCCTCGGGAGGCCAAGGTCAAAGGCGGCAAGAGGTCGGCGGAAGAACGCTGGGGCACCTAGATCGACGTCGGAAGCGCCGAGCTCGCGCCTGAAGCAAAAGCATCGCCGGAACGGCTCCGATGCCCGTTCTCGCGGCCTCAGACCCGACCGCTCACAGCGCGACCCGCCGCCCGCCCGGCTCCGGAGCCCGGCGTCCCGGGCGGCATGCTCCACCCGTCGGCGGTCCTACCTGCCGTCCTGCTTGAGCGCCCGGGAGATCTCGGCGTCCAGGCCCTTGAGGGCCTCCTTGACCATGGCCGGGGGCCTGATCTCCATGGTGAACGCGTTCTCTGGACAAAGGTGAGTGCAGCGGGTGCAGCCCCGGCAGGCCCGGTCGTCGACCGCTGCCTTTCGGTCGTCCCCCATGGATATGGCGCCGAAGCGGCAGAAGCCCTTTCGAACGCATGCGCCGCAGCCCACGCACCGCTCCTTCCGCACCAGCGCCCTCAGGCCCGGAACGCGGGCGTACTTGTCAGCGGCCTTCCATGTCTTCCTGATCGCCGCCCTGCCAATGACGGAGACCGGGTTCTCGTATCTCGGGTCCATTCTCATGTCTCTCACGGGGCGCGCATCGGGGCACGTCCAACGCTCAAAATCCCGAAGGAGTACTTAGAGCTGTCAGCCCGTCTTTCAATATCGGCGGCATCCATGCGGAAGATCCGCCTGAACGCGGCTGAGGGACATGCCTGCGGAGGACCGAGGGCTCCGCGGAAAATAAAATTAGAGCAATCTTTATTAATAATAGGCTCAAGTAAATAGTGTTCGAACGGCGACGCCCCCTGATGAGCGGATGGAGCCTGGCGGGGGCATAGCGCTCTGGCAAAGTTTGAAGAAAGGCTCATTGGTAGTATTGCTTCGGAGAACTATCGAGCGCCCGGAAGAGAGAGAGGCATCGTTGCACAAGGACGGGATGATATTGGACCGCAGCTCCGAGGAGATCGCAGACCAAGGGAAGGCCAAGCCGAGGCAGCCGCTGAAGATACTCCTTGCGGAGGACAACCCCGGCGACGTTCAGCTGCTGATGGTCCTATTGGACATGTCCGGCCTGTCGTTCCATGTCAAGCACGTGACCGATGGGGAGAAGGCGCTGTCATATCTTCGCGGAGCGACCGATACCGAGCTTCCGGACATTGTCCTTCTGGACCTGAGGATGCCGAGGATGGACGGCTTCGATTTTCTGAGAGAGCGGCTCAAGGACCCTCGGTTGTCCTCCATCCATACGGTGGTCCTCACAAGCTCCAACGCTCCCCGCGATCGCAGGAAGGCGATGGAACTGGGTGCTGACCTCTTCATGTTAAAGCCAGACCGGATGGACGAGGCCGAGGACCTTGTACCATGCCTTGAGCGCCTCATCCGAGAAAAGGAAGCGGCATAGTCCCGCAAGGGCGGGTATTATAGAAACGCACGCCTTACGTGGAACGCAGCGCGATGACGTGGTCGACCGTTCCGGCCGGTGAACGCACCGGGGATCCATTGAAGGGAGGACAGGCGCGATGAGCGCCCTCAATGTCCTGTTGGCCGAGGACAACGCGGCCGATGCCATGATCATCGAGGAGATGCTGAAGGAGACCGGCATCGACTCCTCTTTGACCTGGCTTAAGGACGGCGAGGCCGTACTGGACCATTTCAGCCGGGGGAACACCGCGGACGTGATCATACTGGACCTCAACATGCCCAAGATGGACGGCCATACCCTGATCGGTCGATTGAGGGAGCGGGACGAGTCCCGCCGCATCGCCATCGTGGTACTGACCGGCTCCTCATCCCCTGCGGACAAAGAGAGGGTCCGAAGGTCGGGCATAGACAGCTACCTGATCAAGCCCATGGGGATCGAGGAGATGGACGATGTGGTCAGGACCTTGAGGACGACCCTTTTAGGGGTTAAGGCCTGCCGAGATGGAATGAGGAAGGACGGGACATCGGAAGAGCGTACCTGAAGTGCCGTCGAACGAACGGAACGTCCCCCTCATATCGGCCATGAGGTCCGCTTGCTCCTTGTTTTTCACACTGGGCAGGCCCTCTCCGGCCCCTGAGGCCGGGAAGCATGGATGACCATCGCCAGGCCAGGAAGGAGCGGCCCGTTCCGCGCTCCATCCCGGACCTATGCCCTTATCGCCGGCCTGATGTCGAGGTCGCTGTAAAGGTAGGTCGTGAAGCCCTCGATCCCCTGGTCCACCGCCAAGCGCCGGAACTCTGCGAACGAATTGTCCGGCACTATCACCGCCACGGGATAGCCCTCGTCCACGGCGAGGTTGTAGTCCCGGACGGCATTAGGCCTCTTCCAGCTGTCCTCGGTCTCGAAGAACTCCACCCCCACCACCCTGTCGTCCCGGCCGAGGACGTGCATGATGCCCCACTCGTTCTTGTCATCGGAATATACTGTGTACTGCACCGCGAGGTCAGGGTCCCTAGAGGTCAAGCTCTCCGCACGAGCCGCCAAAACGCTCCTTATGTCGATCATTTCCATCCAAACGACGTCCGTCCTCATGGTATAATTAGCTATCCCGGCCGGGGGGCGGGCGATGGCGCGGGGCCCGGCCTCACGGCATGTAAGGCATGATTTCCCGGAAGGCTTGGATGGCCTACGGGCCGGGCATGCATAGGCCCGAAGCTCATCCCTTCCTGCGCACCCACCTGATATACAGCGCCATGCTTCCCAGCAGCACTACCGCCGCCAGGCCCGCCATGACCATCACCGGCACACCCCCGCTCTCCCCGGTGCCGCTCCCTCCCTGAGCCCCGGGATCGTCAAGGTCTATGGTCTTGGTCAGGCTCCTCGACGTGCCGGCGGCATCGGTGACGGTCAGCGTGACCGTATGGTTGCCGCCGACCGCGAAGGTGTGGTCGACCTTCGCCCCTGCCGCGGTCTGGCCGTCATCGAACTCCCAGTGGAAGCTCAACGTGCCGTTGCCTCCGTAGGAGGAGCTGGCGTCAAAGTGGGCGGTCGTCCCGCTCGCGGTGAAGGTGAACAGTCCCACCGGGGGCATGGACCGTCCCTCGCCCTCCAGAAGACTGGCTATGACCGATCCAGAGGTGGAGCCCAAATAAAGCATGCCGTCGGAGATGGATGGGGAGGCGCGGACGTTGGCCCCCGGCTCGATGGGCTCGGTCCACTCCACGTTGCCGTCATCGCTGATGGCGACCACCCGGCTGTTGGTCTCGTTGGTGACCAGATAGGTCATTCCGTTGACGGTCACCGGCGAGCCTCCGGGCGTCTCCGATCCGTAGGAGGCGGTCCACCGCACGCTGCCGTCGAGGGACAGCATGGAGAGGCCCTGTGAGGAGATGGACACCGCTCCTTGTTTCGAGACCGCCGCCTGGCCTGCGTTGCTCGCGGTGGTCGCCTTCCACACAATCGAACCGTCATAGGATATCGATGCCGCTCCGCCTCCCGACCCGGTGCCCGCGGGGTCCGAATAGGTGACGATGAGGCGGTCGTTCATCGCCACCGGGGCGTTCAGGGCGCCCCCGACCTTAACGCTCCATTCGACCTTGCTTCCGTCCCCGGCCACGGCGTACAGCGAGCCATCGCCGCCCGGCACATACAGGGTCACGTCAAATAGCGCCGGCGTGGCGGACGCCGTGGTTCCGATGCTTCTGCTCCACGCCCTTGCTCCTTTCGCGGTCACCGCGGTTATCGTCCCGTCATCGGCGGTGACGATCAGCAGGTTCCGAAAGGTC
>JAKIXL010000048.1 GCA_022709105.1 Thermoplasmatota archaeon
GGCAAGAAGAAATTCGAAGCTCTGAAGAGGTACTTCTCTAACGAAAGAAAAAAGTATCTGATACAGGCACCGTCCGGGCAGAACGATGATCATCACGTGATCCAGATGGCCTTGGACAAGAATATGTATATTTTATCTAACGACCTTTATCGCGACCATTTCAGGGAGCACCCCGATATGGCGACAAAGGTGGCCTCTCGGTTGATAAAGTACTCAATTGTCGATGGCGAGGTCATCATTCCTCAACTCGGCGATTTCAGCAAGATTGGGGGAAGAACATGAGCGGTGGGGGATACAAAACCTCTCCACGTCTGGTTTTGTTAGTGAGTCATCAGAGCTGGATAAGCTGGTTGGTGAAGCGTATAGTCAGATGTCTCTGTCTCCAGACCAAGCGCTACAGAGCGCCCGTCTCGCTATCGCTCAGGTGAGCGCAATCCAGACCGAGGCGAGGGCGAAGAAGCAAATGTGGGGCGAGGAGCGAAGGAAAGTGGACGAGCTCCTTTCCAGGACCATCAACCAACTAAAATCCATTTCCATCAAGAATAAGGAAGGCCAGAAGGCGCATCAAAGTAATATCGCTCGGCTAGAAAAAATGACGGACGTCCCATTGTCGTTGGTCACTCTTGAGTCGATGGTGGAGGAGACCCTGAACGGCGCAAGAGAGTCTCAGGCGAGAGACCTGCAGGAAGAGGTCCGAAAGGAACTTGTCCGCCGATTGCTGGGTGGCCTTCGCGCCTCCAACTATGTGATCTCCGGACCGGTTTTAAAGGATGGACGTGTGGAAATCCTCGCGACCACGCCTGCCGGCAAGAAGGTAAGGTTCGAGATAAACGACCAGTGCAGGATTGGTTTCGATTTAGATGGATTCATCGGTGAAACATGCAAGGACGCTGTGGATGCAGTGTTAGAGCGGCTCAGATCAGATGGCACCGATGGGGAGATCGAGCAGTTCAACTGGCACAATCCTTACAAGATAAAGAAGGGAGCAAAGGACCTGCCGCATGGCGCAGCGCAGGTAAGAGAAGCGAGGCGATGACCAATGGCAGGAGACGTTTCTAAAATGGAGCGGCAATTTGAGAACTTGGCAAGGGAGGCCAGGTTCAGGAAGGGGATTGTTGTCTACGGAAACACTCGCGATGAGTTCACAATTAAAACGGACGAGGGTACTAGGTATGTGCTCCTGGCTCACTACCTCGACAGGACCTTACACGATAGTGGCTTTTCTGTGGTGGGCGTCTGGAACCCCATTGTCGGCCTAAAATTCCGGTCCGATGATGAAAGACGGAGGTTCAACACTTGGTGGAGAGGGAGCTTGACACAAGATGTGGAGGGCGAAAAGTACGATGCGGGTGAACCTCAAGGCCTGGACGATGACCTCCCATCGCTCAAGGAAATCGGCGATCTGGTCGGAGCCCTTGAACAAGCCCTCCCCTATTATGATCAGGCCGTGGCTATAATAGTGGATTGGACCGACTACCAGTTCGGTGCGGTACAGAGGCCCCTGGCCCAAGAGGACCGCTGTTTGTTGGAGCGGTTATCGATGCTCATGTGCGGGCGCGAGGGTCTCGGCCGACAAGGGAACGTGACCGACACCCCTCCGGCTACGATCATGTTAATAACAGCCAATCTAGCATCTATTCCGCCCTCGTTCTATCAGCCAGACCCTAGGATCAAATTGTTCAACCTGGGAGTCCCGGAGAAGAAGACCAGGATAGGGTTCTTTGAGCGTCATCTAGAAGACCTGAACCTAAAGGCCACTCAAGACAAGACAAGAGACCAAGCGATGGATGAACTGGCCGATATGACTGAAGGGATGAAAACCGTAGATCTGATCCAGATGGTCAGGCTGGCGCGGGACAACCGAGGTCTTACTCCGGAGAGACTGCTTAACCTCTACCGTTTTGGCGAGAAGAGGTCGCCCTGGGAAGAGCTTTCTCAGGAGAAGCTACGCAACGCAGATCTTTCCCTGAAAAAGCGGGTGGTCGGACAGGACAAGGCCGTCGAACACGTGGTCAACACCATCATCAAGGCAGCCATGGGCCTATCGGGAATACAGCACTCCTCGAAGATGTCAAAGCCAAAAGGCGCCCTGTTCTTCGTCGGTCCGACCGGAGTGGGTAAGACCGAGCTCGCCAAGGCCACTGCGGAATTCTTGTTCGGAGATGAGAACGCATGCATACGCTTCGACATGAGCGAGTACAGTCATGAGGAATCCGACCAGCGTCTGATCGGCCCACCGCCCGGCTATGTTGGGTTTGAGGAAGGCGGGCAATTGATCAACGCCGTCCTGGAAAGACCGTTCAGCGTGCTTCTCTTCGACGAGATAGAGAAGGCCCATCCGCGAATCCTTGATAAGTTCCTGCAGATCCTTGAGGATGGGAGGCTCACCGATGGGAAGGGCGTGACCGCCTACTTCTCCGAAACGATCATCATATTCACCAGCAATATCGGAGCCTCTGAGGTTGGCATTGAGGTGGAAGGTTGCGACCTGGAGAAAGAGTTCCGTCACAAGGTAAAGGACCATTTCAACAAGGAACTAAGGCGTCCTGAGCTCCTCAACCGAATAGGGGAGAACATCATCGTCTTCAATCCCGTCAACAGTGAGGAGTTTAGGCGGGAAATTATCAAAAAGAAGCTGGCCCCCCTACAGGAGACGATCCAATCCAAGTATGATGTAAGACTAGTGCTCGACCAAAGGCTGTATGATTACTTGGAGAAGAGGGCCGACATCTCCCACGGTGGGCGTGGGTTGCTTAATGCGGCGGAGAGGGACCTTATCGACCCCCTGGCCAGATACATATTCGAGAACAAGCAGTTCTTGATGAAGGGACGAAGCATCAGGGCCAGCTGCGTTGAGGATGGGAAAGGCATAGTCTTCGAACTCTTAGAGGAGTGAGATGGCACTGGAACCATTGCTCAATGTGGCGGCCCTTGCGGCTGGTAGCACAATCAATGGGCCGGGGAGGAGGGTCGTGGTTTGGGTTCAGGGTTGCACCCTTGGATGCACAGGCTGTGCGAACCCGGCTTACCAACCTCACGAGCCTAGGCACCTCATGGAGCATACAATGTTCGCAGATAAACTGGTCGAGTTGTGTCAGAGGACCCAATGTGAAGGGGTCACAATCTCCGGCGGTGAGCCGTTCCAGCAGGCTGAAGCGCTCCTTCACATGTGCGAGAGACTCCATAAGCGCGAAATCTCAATAATTGTGTTCTCTGGGTACTCATGGGAAGCTATCAGAAGATCGCGGAACCGATCAATCATAGGATTGCTCAATATCATAGATGCAATCATTTCCGGTCCGTTCAATGAAGAGGTCTGGAAACGCGATAAGGGCATTTATAAAAAAATTGTAGTCCTATCTAAGAGGTACACTCGGGCGGACCTTGAGCAATCAGAACAAAAAATGGAAGCGATATCGTGCCAAGATGGGTTCATGCTGCTTGACTTTGGCGACATGGTTGAATTTGCTTCAGACATTCAAAGGATTGTGCGTTCGAACCCACTCATCTAGATCGTCTTCACTTTTCTCTAACTCTAAGGTGCAATTAGCTCACCACCTTTCCTCATTTCATGCATATCGTGGAGAAGTAGTGTTTGTAGCAGTAATTTCGATTGCTATAATTGATATACTTTATAACCTATACGATTTTTTACCAATTGGTGAAAATAGCAATATAAGTGAAAAATATGGAAGAAATCGAGTATAAGAAAACTGTTGAAAAGTTGTTGTCTCAGGTAGGAAAATTAGAGTGGGTTAGCGATAAAGTTAAACTCGAAAGAGATGACTATGCAGACTCAGTAGCCAACTTGAGGATAGGAAAAAAGAAAAAAACCCTATATCTTGAGTTCAAATCATCTGGAGAGCCCAGAGTTATTGCGGAATATGTCGGCAGATTGAGCAATAGGTCTACAGACAATTTCTACCCCATCCTGGTCGCTCCCTTTATTAGTGAGCGCGGGAAGGAATTTTGTGAGAGATCCAATATTGGATGCATTGATCTTTCTGGAAATGCCTATTTAAAATTCGATAGTATTTTTATCAACCTCTGGGGAAATGATAACAAACATAAAATTGAGAGAAAGCAAAAAAACTTGTTATCTACAAAAAGTAACTGGGTAATAAGGTGCATGTTAAATGATCCGAAAAAGGAATGGACGATGCAGGAGCTTTCAGATAGTTCATCAGTTAGTCTCGCTCAGGTTTATAAGGTTCTGGATGGCCTGGAGACATATAATTATGTTGATAAAAGGAGAGGAGCGATCAAGCTTTCCGACCCTTCAGGCTTGCTAGATCTATTGGTCAGTAGCTATAGGTATAACGATCAAAAAATCACTGGATACTACTCCCCTTTTAAGGGCTACGATGAAATATTTCCAAAACTGAGGCAACTCCCTGATTGCGATTATGCGATCACTCTAGGGGCTGCAGCTCGACTGGTCCTCCCTGTGGTTAGGTCAACGGACACATACATTTATGTTAACAAAAATGACGCATTGAAGAACGCCCTTGAATTGGAGCCAGTAGAGTTCGGGGGTAACGTCTACTTGATAACTCCCAGAGATGATGGAATATTAAGAAACACACAAACAATTGATGGTGTAAAAGTTGTGTCCAATCTTCAACTTTATCTGGACCTTTTCAATTACCCACAAAGGGGTAGGGAGCAGGCCGATGCCATCCGAGAAAAGATCTTGGGGGTTTAGAAGTGCCACCTAGGTTATCTACAGACTATGGTGGAGGCATAACTGATGCATCCTTATCTGCGCTCCTGGAGTTATCTCTGACATTATACTCCTATAGGGATGCGCTAGTGCTTGTTGGAGGCTGGGCACCGTTTTTCCTGATAGAGGAATTCGGCAGAGGGGGGTTCCCTCATGTTGGATCAATTGATATTGACATTGCGGTTAACCCTGAATTAGTAAGGAACGATGAGTACGCCACAATCATCGACCTGATTCAGGAACGTGGTTATTCGATGCGACATGGGATGGATGGGCAACCCATCTTATTCAGTTTTGAGAGAGGAATTACTTCCAGGTCCGATGGACGGGAATATCTGATTTCTATTGATTTTCTCACATGTGGGACAGAAGAATTGCATAATCACAGACATAGGAAGGTTCAACCTTCGCTTCCAGCGAGAATTGCAAATGGATGTGACATCGCATTTCAGCACAACTTTAGAAAAGAGATTCAAGGAACCCTTCCTGGCGATGGTGAATCTAGCGCTCAGATACAGATGCTTGATATCGCGGGCTGCATTGGTATGAAGGGTGTAGTTCTGGGTGAGCGGTATAAAGAGAAGGACGCTTACGATATTTTTACGGTAATCTCTCAATGTTTGGAAAGCCCGAGTGATGTAAGTCAAATTGTCCGACCATTCCTAGCTGAACCAAGTATGAGAATAGGTATAGGAAATATTATGCAAAAGTTCCGTTCAATTGAGGCTGAAGGACCTTCGTGGGTTGGCAATTTTCTTTATAGTGCTGATGAGGAACAGAAGAGGAGGACACAAGCTGAAAGCTATGTACTGGTCAATCAGTTTTTAAAGAATTTAGATGGCTAGAATCGGCATAGCGGGCAGTTCTCGATCAACGGGACGACGGACCTCCAGTCCATCGTCAAGGAAGAGGTCGGGGTCGACTTCGACCTCCGGGTCTGCCGCCGGACCTTCGGTCAGAACCGCCTCGACCAAGGGGTGCCGCTAGACTCGACATCGAAGATGATGGGGCACGCCACGAGCAAGACGACCGAGACTTACAACGCGCGCAAGAAGAACGAGCAGGCTGTGGCCAAAGCTCAGCGGGCCTGGACGACCGTAACGGCATCCAGTCCGGTGAGCGAGACACAGCCAGTATCCAATCCCCCCTGATTAGAAAAACACGAGCACCTGTCTGGATATTGTTGATGGTGCGGGCGACGGGATTCGAACCCGTGTTCTAACCTTGGCAAGGTCAAGTGATAACCAACTACACTACGCCCGCTTGTGCGACTGTGAATTCACTCCTCTCATATAAAGTTTACCAGACTGGCCTGCTGCCCGAGGCCTGCTGGAAGGGGGGTCAGGGAGACAGCGCGATGAGCACGTCCCTGACCTGCAGAGTCTCAACGGCCTTCCCCTCGAGGGTGAGCTTCCTCTGCACCTCCACGAAGCTCGGGTCCAGGGAGACGACGCTCCCGTCCGAGAGCGCAAGGTCGAGCGCGCCATTCTCCAGGGCGGCCGCGGCCTGCTGCG
The DNA here is from genome assembly GCA_022709105.1 of Thermoplasmatota archaeon. Taxonomy (GTDB): domain Archaea; phylum Thermoplasmatota; class Thermoplasmata; order Methanomassiliicoccales; family Methanomassiliicoccaceae; genus UBA6. Next base: position 6,238 of record JAKIXL010000048.1, read on the forward strand.
GATCGATGTCCTCGAGAAGCTGGAGGACCTCCTTGCCCTTGGCCTTGAAGGTCGGCCCGATCTTGGACTTGACCGGCTTGACGGCCACGACCTTCTCCTCCAGCGCGGCCTCGGCCACGATCTTAAGCTCCCTGGACCGCGAGGTCTCCAGGATGTCCTTCTCGTAGCCCTTCAAGGACAGTGCCGACGGCCCGATGAGCTCGATCAGCTCCATCTCCTTGTTCAGCGGCAGCTTTCGCTCCGCCTTCCACGATCGGATGGCGCTGACCACGTCCTTCACCAGCTCGCCCTGCGCCTCGTCCTCATCGGAGAACAGCACCGGCTCCGGCCACGCGGACACATGGATGCTCTTCGCCCCGTCCATCGAGGCGAAGTCCTGGTAGATGTCCTCGGTCACGTGCGGCATCAGGGGAGCGAGCATCTTTGCGATGCCCAGGGTGATGGTGTACAGCGTGAACCTGACGCCGCCGTCCCCCTCCCGGGTGCGGTATTTGACAAGCTCGAGATAGTGATCGGCGTACTCATGCCAGGCGAAGTCCTCGACCTCCCTCATAGCCTTGTCGAACTGGTAGCTCTCGTAGAACTGCGTGGCGGCCCTCACCACCTTGGAGAAGCGGCTGAGGATCCACCGGTCCAGGGGCTGCAGTTCGCGCATCTCCGGACGGCTCTTCACCACCATCCCGGTGAACTTGCCGATGTTCCACAGCTTGGTCGCCAGGCGCTTTCCGCGGATGACGTCCTTCTCCCGGAAAGCGTTATCCTCCCCGAGCGCGCAGGTGCAGGCGTAGTACCGCAGCGCGTCGGCGCCGTACTCCTTGAGGATCGGCACCGGGTCGATGACGTTGCCCAGCGAGGAATGCATCGGCGTACCGTCCGGGGACATGATGAACCCATGGATCATGATGTCGTTCCACGGGCGCTCGTCGGTCATCAGGTAGCATCTCAGGAGGGTATAGAACGCCCAGGTTCTGATGATGTCATGGCTCTGCGGCCTCATGGACATCGGGTAGAGGCGCTCGAACATGCCCATGTCTCGGTCCCAGAAGGTGTTGTACAGCGGCGATATGCTCGAGTCCATCCAGGTATCGAAGACGTCCCGGCAGCCGATCAGCGCTCCGCCGCACAGCGGGCAACGGTCCATGGGCGGCCTGTCCACCGTGGGATCGACATAACAGTCCTCCTCCTTGGCCGGCACGATGTGCCCGCAGTCCTCGCACTCCCACAGCGGTATGGGCGTAGCGAAGAACCGCTGCCTCGAGATCACCCAGTCCCACTGCAGGCTGTTGATCCAGTCCTTGAGCCGCACCTTCATGAACTCGGGATGCCACTGCACCTCGTCGGCGAGCTTCAGCACTTGGTCCTTGAAGTCCATGGTCTTCAGGAACCATTGGGGGACCTGGAGGAACTCGATTGTAGCATGGCAGCGCCAGCACCCTCCCACGTTCTGCTTCACGGTGTCCTGCCTGACGATGAGCCCTGCGGCCTTGAGATCCTCTATTATGGCCGCCTTAGCATCCTTGACGGACAACCCCTCGTACTTGCCGGCCAGGCGGGTCATCCGGCCCTGCTCGTCGATGGCCTTGTCCAGCGGCAGGCCGTACTTCATGACCCACTCGAGGTCCGTCTTGTCCCCGATGGTGCAGATCATGACCACCCCGGTGCCGAAGGCCGGGTCGACCTTTTCGTCGGCTATGACCTTGATCTCCTTGTTGTAGATCGGCGTCAGCAGGGTCCTTCCCACCAGCCGCTCCTTCTCCCGGTCCTCCGGCGACACCGCCACGAGCTGGCAGGCGGAGAGCAGCTCCGGCCTGGTGGTGGCGATGATGACGTCCTCATCGCACCCCTTCATCCGGAACCTGATGTAGTTCAGCTTGGTCATGTTGTCGGAGTACTCGACCTCCGCGTCCGCCAGGGCCGTGATGCAGCTGGGGCACCAGTTCACGGGATAGGTGCCCTTGTAGACGAGCCCCCTCTTGAACAGCCTGAGGAAGGTTATCTGCGTGATGCGCCGGTAGTAGGGAGCGTCCGTCTGGTAATAGACGGACGGGTCCATGCTCTCCCCCAGAACCTCGAACTGCTCGGTCATCTCGTCGATGAACGAGTTGGCGAACTCCGAGCACAGGCGGATGTACTCCTGGCGGGGAACGGTCAGCTTGGTGATTCCGTGTTTCTTCTCCACCTTAACCTCCGTGGGCGTGCCGTTGACGTCGAAGCACAGGGGGAAGAACACGTTGTAGCCGCGCATCCTCTTGTAACGAGCGGCGAAGTCGATGAGCGAGTAGCCGGTGGCGTGCCCAAGGTGCAGCGAGCCAGAGGTGTACCTGGGCGGGTTGTCGATGCTGTACACGGGCTTGGAAGAGGATGGATCGAAACGATAGATCTCCCACTCCTTCCACTTCTGCTGCCACTTCCTCTCGGCCTGCACCGCTTCATATTGTGACATGGACGGAGTTCGACATGACCATTCGATTAAAAAGGGTTTGGCTGGTCACGGTCCGTCCGGGGGTGCAGGCATTAGGCCGAGCTCCCCGGACGGGAAGAGGTTCCAGCGTTCCTTTCAGTAGCTGTGACCGATGTTCCGGGTCCTCCGGCGGTGCTCCAGCTTCATCTCCTTATGCTCGATGACCCGACGCTCGAAAGTCCTCATCAGGTCCGCGGTCGCCCTTATAAGGTCCCATTCCACCGAACTGGCGGTGAACACGCGGTCGTCCGTGGTCAATCGCGCGTGGAGCGAGTACTTGTAGTTCAATCCCTCGTCGTTGTACATGCCCACGTGGAGGTCGAACATCAGAGGGGTGGCGATGGGAGATATCTTCCTCATGGATTGCTCGATCTCCTTCATCATCATGTCCTGGGCGAACCTGTCATCGTCCCGAAGCCCGGATATCTGGGTGTACATCATGTTCCTTTGCCGTAGGGATGCTATGAGCTCGATGAGGTCGTACTTGGTTACGATCCCGAGGATCTTGCCGCCCTCTACCACTGGCAGGGTCGAGATATGCCTTTCCTGCATCAGCCTAGCAGCCTCTCCCAGTTCCATCCCCGGCGGCGCCACCACCGGCGGCTCCACCGCTACCGAA
>JAKIXL010000049.1:0-282 GCA_022709105.1 Thermoplasmatota archaeon
TCCTCATCAGCCAGCTGCTGCCGGTTGCCAGGGACCTCATCCCCTTTCCCGCCGGGATCGTCCGCATGGGCGCGCTCAAGTTCACCGCTCTCTCCTTCCTCGGCTCCGTCCCCTTCTGCTTGGCCCTCGCTGCCCTGGGGTTCCTGGCCGGGCCGTCCTGGGAGTCCGCGGTGGAGGTCGCCGACGCTTACGACATGATCTTACTGGCCGCGGTGATGGTCCCTCTGATCGCGTACTGGGCCCTGCGCAAGCTCCTGCTCGCCAGGAGCGGGTACCGCGCGG
>JAKIXL010000049.1:292-2304 GCA_022709105.1 Thermoplasmatota archaeon
GTTCGATCGGTCACGGGACGAACTTGAAGTTGCTGAACTGCCACATGTCATCATCGTAACGGCTCGCGGGATTCTCCTTGAAGTACACCTTTCGGTCCCTCAGGGGGGTCCAGTCTGACGGCCCCGATACGAAATTTCCGAGATAGGGCCTTGATGTCCGGAGCACTTGGTCGTGCGGCAGGTCCTCGGGCGAGCACAGCCCCTCCCGGGGGTTCTCGATCATCCACATGACCGCGGCCACGACCCCTATGGCCACCTGCACGGTGGTCGCGTTCTGGCCCGGCGCCAGCTTCCTGGCCTCCTCGATGGAGAGCGTGCTTCCGCACCACCAGGAGCCGTACCCGTGGCCCATGACCAGCGCGCCCAGGATGTCCGCTCCCGAGACGATGTCCTCTTCCTTGAGTATCCTCAGCCTCGGCTGCATCTCATAGTTCCTGCACCTGAGCTCGTGCAGCGAGACCAGGGTGTCATTGCACGGCATGTAGGCGTAGTTCACCGTCGGCCGGTAGACCGGCTCGCCGTTCCTCCGCACGGTGAGCCTCTCCGACAGCCCGAAGGCCTCCCCGTGCCGTATGGCCATGCCCACTATCTCGCAGTCCGGGACCCATGAACGGACCCACGTGTTCATGCCCATCTGGGCGAGCATGATCTGGTTCTTCGGCCCGTAGGCGGGGACGTGGGCCAGCGGAGGAAGTTCCTTCTCGTGGGTCCCCCATCCCAGCTCCGCCGGGGCGGTCCCCTCCTCCCGAAGCCCCTCTATGCTCCAGGTCCCGACGAACTCGTCGACCTTCTTGGGGTCGCTGGTAACCTGGGTGTCCCTCTCCGAGCAGTGGATGACCTTGACCTCCAGCTCCATCGCCAGCTCCGCGAAGCTGCCCCTTTTCGCAAGGTCCTTCAGGCGTTCGGCCCTCTCCCCGACGGCCTTCCCTTCGGCGATCGTCCTCTCCGATATGTCCACCAGGGCCTGCTTCACGAAGTGCGAGATCAGCCCGGGGTTCGCTCCGTGCTCGATGACCGCCGTCGCTCCGCCGTCCCACCGTTCGGACATGCTCTTCAGGCGCATCTGCCGGGCGTAGAGGGACTTCTCGAAGGGGTCCTGGGACCCCACGTCCGATATCGAATCCCATACCTCCAGGGAGGTGTTCAGGTACAGGACGTCGTGGTCATGGCACCAGCCGATGATGGCGTTCGCGTCGATGTTCCACGCCAGGTCGATGAGCAGCCCTCCGGGGGAAAGATGCTCGGAGAGCACGGCATCGATGTTCTCCGGAGCGATCCTCTGCCGGCAATACTTGATGCCCCTGCTCGTCCACTCCCTGAGAGCGGAGACCTTGTCCTCGAAGTCGATGATGGTGATGTTCTCGAGCGGGACCTCGACATGCTTCAGCAGCAGCGGCAGCACGCAGCGGGCCACGGAGCCGTAGCCGACTATCAGGACCTGGTTGTCGAACCTCATGAGGAAGGATCCTCTGTTATCTTGCGGCCAGGTAGAGATCTTTCATAAAAATAGTTACCTTCCTGCGGACCGGTGCTCGAGGGTGAGCGCCGAATCGTCATCCATCCTGCTTCCGTGAGAGAGCGCGAACCGGTGATGGGGGGGCCGCGGGGCGTTCATCTGGCCGGGCCCGTGCCCCATAAAGCTATCCCAAGGAGGTAACGGGAACCTCAGCAGGGCCGGTCCTTCCGAAGGAGGTCCGCTGTCTAAAATTTCGAGCGGTACGGCACCGTCTCGATGTATCTGGTCAATCCCGCGATCTCGTTGGGCACGTCGATGTCGGCCTCGGCGATCGTCCTGTTCCTGGCGATCCAGCTCTTGGACCTCCGGTCCCACTCGAGGCCAAGGCTGCGCAGGCGCCCCTTGATAGGCCGGGTGTTGCCGCTGATGATTGTGTCGTTGCCGCTGCGGGTGATGGTCACCGAACCGAGCAGGGAGGGGTACTTTGACCTCTCCTTTCTCAGAAGTTCGTCCATTCTCGCCTTTGCACCGGGATCGCTCATGTCGGCGGGGCCGA
>JAKIXL010000049.1:2314-9213 GCA_022709105.1 Thermoplasmatota archaeon
GTGAAGGCGCTGGTAACTGGGGCTCGGTCTGACCGCTCCTCCCTGGCCGTTGGAACGATGCTTGCCGAACAGATCTCCGAAGAACCCCATGGTGATCACTGTTGGATGAAAGAGAGGGCGGAGAACCACTCCCGTTCAACCGCCCAGGGTAGTACGCTGGACGAATGTCCTCATCATCTCCCCGAAGGGATCATGCGGAGTGCGAACAAGTAAACGCTCTAGGAAAATAAAAAGATAACCTTACAGAGAGAGGGCGGTCAAATGCGGACCATGGCGTCCACGAGCTTGAACTCACCGCTCCCGTGCATGAGAGGATGGTCCAACGGAGCGATCCCATGCTTTCTGAGGAAAGCAGCATGCCCCCGGCTGGCGAAATTGCGCGCCCGCCGGTCCGGAGGGCACTCGATGCAGGAGACGAACCGCGCGGGCGGCTCAAGTTCCCGCATGTCCCGGTCCACGAGCGGCCCCATCCTCAGGGAGACGCGGTCGTAGTTCCTGAGCTGTCCGGCGGAGGGGGAGCGCACCGAGTCCAGTATCTTCTGGTATCTGTTCCTCTGGACCGTCTTCAGGCAGATCGCCTGGTATGACCTCGGCAGCTCGAAGATGTAGATGTCCGTAAGGTCGAGATCGCTCTGGGCCCGCTCCAGCCTCTCGATCGCGCTTTCCAAGGGGCCCTTCGGCAGCGACAGCAGAACGGCGTGGCGCCCCTTCGTCCCCAGGACCGAGCTGGTGATGAAGGTCGTGAACCCGTACTCGCTGTCGTCCTTTGGGGCCTCGTTCCCCGCCGCCCTCTTCCCTTTGGCCGGCAGCCTCCAAGTGAACCTGGGGACCCTCCTACGACCTTCCAGCCCGGGGATGTCGTCGATCCAATCGGCCACCGGAGAGCGCAGACGGTCCTCCGGCACCACCTGGCAGCAGTACCCGGTCTTCGAGTTAACGGTCCCCGGGAGGCGGATGATCCTCCTCGTGTCCACCGTTACCGAAGCATCGATCCTGATGCCCATGCCCGTGACCGCATCCGCTATCGCCTTCCTGCGCCGGATGATGGCCTTCTCCCTTTCCCGCATGTCCGGCTCGATCTCGCTGACGGCGTCCGCGAAGACCAGGTGGAAGCCCTTGCTGCCGCTGAAGGCGGCGTACTTGAGATCGTGCCCTTGGGCGGACATGGCGTCCAGGAGCGCCACCGCGTCCTTCCTGGCCCGCTCCAGGTTGAGCAGGGAGAGAGGCTTCCGGTCCAGGTCGAACGATAGGTCGTTGTGAAGAATGATGTTTCCCGGTCCCCAGTGGTCCGTCGCCTTCTTCGGCCTCGGCGCCACCAGGGTCGGGTTCAGGTACGTGGAGGTCGAATAGTACACGTCCAGCGGACGCAGCTTGATGAGCCGTTCCTGCAGGTCCTCGGGTGAGCGGATTATGTCCTTGACCTTGTGGAAACGTCCGTTGGGCAGGAGGAGCCTGAAGTGCCTCCGGTTGACATCGGTGATGGGGCCGAGATCGGGCGGGTTACTCCGATAGAAGTCGCTGAGCCGGCCGGCGAGGTCGTCCTGTTCCATCCTGCGGAGCATAGAGCGGCGGTTATTAATTTGGTTGCGTTGCCGGCCTTCCCTCCCGTCCCCACGGCGATGGGCGGCCGCACCCGGCGGGGATAGGATAATGCTTCCGCCGGCCGATGGCCCTGGTCATGAGTGGGAAGGAGGAGCACCGGGAGCGGCTCGAGCAGCTGCTGACCGGCCATATCGAGCGCTTGGAGACCGAGTGGCTGAAGGAGCACCTTGCCTCCAGGTCCGACCTTCCGGGACCGCGGGGGAACATCGAGCTGGCGGCCGCCTTCGCGGACCTCGCCGCGGAGCTCTCCGCCGAGCGCGGGGAGGAGATGTGGTCGCTCGCCGTCGCGCTGTCGGGCGTGACCGCGGAGGAGGCCCCGGTGAACGATCCACGGGAGATCATCGCCTTCACGGGAGCTGTCGCCGTAGGGAGCATCGGCGCCGCCCGGAGCGATAGGTCCGCGGATGCTTTCCTGCGGCTCAGGGAGATGTCGAGGGATCCGAGGTGGAGGACCAGGGAGGGCGTGGCCATGGGGCTCCAGCGGCTGCTGGCTGCGGACATGGCCGCCGGCCTGGCCGAGCTGGGGAAATGGATCTCGGGCGAGGATTGGCTGGCCATGAGGGCGGTGGCGGCAGGCGTGGCCGAGCCTCCCCTGCTTATCGACCAGCGCGCCGCCCTGGGGGCGCTCGATCTACACAAGAGAATCATCGACCGCGTCCTCGCGTCCGGCGACCGGACCTCGGAAAGCTTCAGAACGCTCAGGAAGGGGCTCGGATACTCGTTCAGCGTGGTCGTCGGAGCATGTCCGGAAGATGGTTTCGTCTACCTTGAGGAGCTCGCTGCCACCTCTGACAAGGACGTCCGCTGGATCGTGAGAGAGAACCTCAAGAAGAAGCGGCTCGCAGGACGGTTCCCCCGCGAGGTGGAGCGTGTCCTGGCCCTGATGGCCTGACCGTCCTGGCCCTCACGCGGTGGCGATGGCCGCCCGCCGGCGAGGCGGGATCACTCGCACTGGCAGCTCTCGATCTGAGCCTCCACCAGGCTGCCCCCGCAGTACTTCTCCCGAAGACGTGGCTTCTCGATCTTTCCCGTGGGGTTGCGCGGCACCTTGTCGAAGATGATCCTCCGGGGGCGCTTGTACCGGGGCAGCGCGCTGCAGAACTGCAGCATCTCCGCTTCAGTATCGGTCCTGCCCGGCTTCAGCTCTATGATCGCCGCGGCGATCTCGCCAAGGCGGTGGTCCGGGAGACCTATCACGGCTACGTCCTTGATCCCGTCGTGCGTCCGGAGGAAGTCCTCTATCTGCACGGGGTACAGGTTCTCGCCTCCGGTGATGATCACGTCCTTCTTGCGGTCCACCAGGAACACGAAGCCGTCCTCGTCCATCTTGGCCATGTCCCCTGTGAACAGCCAGCCGTCCTTGAGCACCTCATCGGTAGCCCCCGGGTTGTTGTAATAGCACTTCATCACGCCCGGCCCCTTGACACAGAGCTCCCCTACCTCGCCCTGCCTCACGGGATCGCCGCTCTCGTCGACTATCCGCAGCTCCCAGCCATGGCCGGCCTTGCCGATGGCCCCGACCTTGTGAATGTTCTCGATGCCCAGGTGCACGCACCCCGGCCCGATGGACTCCGAGAGCCCGTAGTTGGTGTCGTACTCGTGGTGGGGGAAGACCTTCTTCCAGCGCCGGATGAGGCTGGGCGGCACCGGCTGGGCCCCGATGTGCATGAGCCTCCACTGATCGAGCTTGAGCCCTTCCAGGTCCACCTCGCCGCTCTCGATGGCATCCAATATGTCCTGCGCCCATGGCACCAGCAGCCACACGATGGTCACCTGCTCGTCCGATATGGTCCTCATGATCCATTCCGGCCTGACACCGCGCAGGAGGACCGCCTTGCTACCGGCCAGGAAGCTCCCGAACCAGTGCATCTTCGCCCCGGTGTGGTAGAGGGGGGGAATGCACAGGAAGTTGTCGCCCCGGGCCTGCTTGTGGTGGACCATCTCCACCTCGCATGATGCCATCAGGGCCCGGTGCGAATGGAGGATGGCCTTCGGGAAACCCGTGGTGCCCGAGGAGAAATAGATCGCGGCGTTGTCATCATCCGATATAGGGACCTTAGGCGGGGTCGAGGAGCAGCAGGCGGTGAGCGCATAGTAGCTCTCCGCGAACGCCGGGCGGCCGTGCCCCAGGAACAGCCGCATCTTGACCTTCGGGATCTTGTCCTTTATGGCGTCCACTCTCCCGGTGAACTCTGGTCCGAAGATCAGGACATCGCAATCGGCAAGGTCCAAACAGTACTTGATCTCGTCCTCGGTGTATCGATAGTTCAGAGGAACGGCGATGGCGCCGGTCTTCAGGACCCCAAAGTAGATGGGGAGCCATTCCAGGCAGTTCATGAGGAGGATCCCCACCTTGTGGCCTTTCTCCAGCCCTCTCTCCCGCAACAGGTTCGCCAGGCGGTTGGCCTTGTCGTCGAACTCCCGCCACGTCATCTCCCGTCGGTACTTCCTCTCGGGGTTGGTCTCCACGAGCTCGTAGTCCTTCCAGCTCCTGCGGACGTCCGGTATGTCGGGGTTGATCTCGACCAGACTGACCTCGTCGGCGTACAGGGCGGCGTTTCGCTCCAATATCTCAGTGATCGGCATTGTCACTACACCTGATTTCGGGCGAGCGTGTTAAGCTCTGACACGCCCGTGTAATACATCAGGAATCCTTATCCTTTTGGTCTAGCCGCGCGAGCTCGGGCATGAGTTCCGGAGGTCCGGAGGAGCGGGGGCCGGGCTCTCTGCCGTAAGGCCGCTGTTGGGGGCCTAGCCCATCGCTGTCGGCCACCTCCCCTCGCGAACCGGGTCAAGGACGTGGCTCTCTGCTCGACCATGAGCGATGATCCTGATGTCATTAAGAAGCACGCTTGCCCCGCCTGCGGGGCCGAGGAGATGATGCGGTTCCACCATCGGGGGGAAGGATGGAAGCATCGTGCGCGCGATGCGGAGCGGCCGTACGCTGGTGGGGAGAGGAGAGCGAAAGCGGTAACTGCTTGCGGGGCGCGAACGAAAAGCGCTCGGACTGGTCGCGCCCAGCCCGGCGAGAGGAGCTGTTGGCAGAGAGCGAGGCGTGGGACCTCGGCTGATGCCTCCTGTTGGCGGACGGGCCGGGAACCGCCGCTCTCCGCTCCGAGCTACTTCTTCCTGACGTCCGGCGGCGCTCTCGTTCCCTTGAGCTCCACGCCCGTCTCATCGCGTATCCGGAGCCTGAGGTCCTTCAGTGCGAGGAGCCGCCCCTGGCGGGCAGCGATCATCTGGCGTATCGATTCGTTGTAGGAATCCGGCCTCTGGCCGAGCTCCTCCATCTCCTTCCTGACCTTGTCCTCGGCCTCGCTCATCCACTTTGCCAGATTATCGTAGGTGAGCTGCTGCTTCATCCTCCTCGCATCATACTGGATGACGCAGCTATTAATGGGCTGGGGTCGGACGGCCCCGCGGCAATGATGCGCGCTTCCCGGGAAGGTCCCGTTGCTGCATGCCCGAAAAAGTACCGGGGCGTTGGCGGGACCTCTCGCGGCTCGCACCATCGGCGGGGCACCAGAGCCTATCTCTTGATGACCCATCTGGCGCTCCCGGACGGCGCCATTTCGAACTTGGCCGATCTCCCGCAGTGACCGCAGACCGCTATCGCCTGGACCTCATTGAAAGCGAACGTGATCTTCTGGGGATGGCCGCAATGAGGGCAGAAGACCATCCTGGAAGTGTCCTCGTGTGGTCTGAGTATGGGCATGGGCCACCTGCAAGAACGATGGTAGTAAAAAAGGTTATGGGAGGGCGCTGAAAGCCCGGCGTTGCCATGTTCCGTGAGCGATGTGGCGCCATGGTCAAGGCGACAAACATTATCTGAGGCGATGCGTTCTGACGCTCCGCTCATGAGCGCCGAACAAGTGACCGGGACCGATGGCTTCATCATAAGGCAGGCGGAGGAGCGGGACGTGCCGCTAATACTGAGCTTCATAAGGCGATTGGCCGAGCACGAGGGCCTCCTGTCTGAAGTGGCCGCTACCGAGGACGTGCTCCATGACTCGCTGTTCGTAAGGCGCCAGGCCGAGGTGCTCATCGGGGAGCTCCATGGGGCGCCGGTCGCGTTCGCTCTTTTCTTTCACAACTTCTCGACGTTCCTGGGCAAGGCGAACCTATACCTGGAGGACCTGTTCGTCGATGAGGCCTGGCGGGGCCGCGGTCTGGGCCGGGCCATGATCGCCTGCTTGGCCAGGATCGCCGTGGAGCGGGGCTGCGAACGCCTCGACTGGTGGTGCCTGGACTGGAACGAGCCGTCCATCGCGTTCTACCTCCGCATGGGCGCCCGGCCGATGAAAGATTGGACGGTGTACCGGATCGACGGCGATGCCCTCATGCGCCTGGCCGGGTCGCTCTAGCTCTCGAATGGTTAGCTCCGCGGACACGGTATGGAGGAGAGCATCGAAAGAAGCGAGCGGCGCAATGGTCGGCTCTCGCGTTCCGGCGCGCCCGTGCCGGGGAGGGCGAGGCGGAGCGCCGTTGCTTCGCCAACCTCGATCCTGACCGGTCGGGGCCGCCAGGCCTCTCCATGGCCTTATTGCGGATCTGCAGAGAGGTTCCGGCGCGATCGTCCCGGGCGCGCGGCCGCCGGGACACGGTGGGCCGCTCGTCAACGTCCATGGTTAATGCCGTCGTCCCCGGCCAAGGGCGTGAGCTCGCTGCCTTCCTCGAGGTCGATCTCACGGAAAAAAGCAGTCGGACCTTATGTACGGATAAATAAAACGAAGCCGATGCACTCACCATGAAGGAGATCAAGGGAAGCGTGATGATCATGGTCCCGGCCGACAAGGTCTGGGCAAAGATGATGGATTTCTCATCTTATCCTAAGTGGAACCCCTGGATCACGGGGATGAGGGGCGAGATGGGGGTCGGCAGCCTCTGTGAGATGACCGTCCAGCAGCCTGGAAAGGGCGTGACCGATCTCAAAGCAACGGTGGCGAGGATCGAAGAGGGAAAGGAGATCCTCTTGAAGAGCAAGCTCATGGGAGGCCTCGTTAAGGAGGAGCATGTCCTCTCGGTGGAGCCGATTGACGCGGGCAGGTCCATCTTCTTCCAGAGCATGAGGTTCTCCGGACCGATGGCTGGCCTCATCGGTGGGACCATCAAGGCATCGCAGAAGGGGCTGGGCGACATGAACGCGGCCCTGAAGAAGCTATGCGAGGAAGGAGGATAGTTCGCATCGTTCCGGAGCTTCGCCCATCCCGTTTTATTGCCGGGTATGGGTTAAGTGGCCCGTTTGGACTATCGGGGCTACCCGCGCAGACCGGCCATCAGCTCGTTCAGCGCGTCAG
>JAKIXL010000004.1:0-257 GCA_022709105.1 Thermoplasmatota archaeon
CGGGGGAACGAGACGGCAGTGCGCCCTTCGGGTCCCTGGGGGCATCGAGGTCATCGATGCTATGCTAGTATCGTTGGAAGGGTCCCCCGGAAGGTTCAGGGCCAACCTCCGCTCCGATGAGGACATGACAGTGGAATGCTCCTCGGTTATCCTCGCTCCCGGCCCGGACGACCGTCCCACGCCCCAGGGGACCGTGGACCTCAAAGACCTCGCCGGGCTGGCGGTTTCGGAGGACGCGAAAAGCGTGGCCATAGTGG
>JAKIXL010000004.1:363-15745 GCA_022709105.1 Thermoplasmatota archaeon
ATAAGGGCAGCCAGGGAGCTGCGTTCCAGGTCCAGGGCGGTCGCGGTGTTCGCCGACGAGATGTCAGCCTTCGGCATAGATGAGCTGGAGTACCGCAGCGCACAGGCCGAGGGCGTGATGTTCTTTCGCACGCAAGAGGCCGTCGTCTCGGCCGGTCCATCGAAGATAATGGCGACGGACCTCGTGGCCGGAAGCGTGGTCAACATAGCCCCGGACATGCTGGCCGTGGTGACGCCCGCACCGTTGCGGAACAGAGAGGTACGCATATCCCATCTTTTTTCCGAGGTCCGAGGTTCGCCGAGCATGGGCGCCTCGAGCACGGCCACCGAAGGCGTGCTCTTCGCAGGCCATGAGGACGAGCTCCTGGAGGAGGAGGCCGTTACCGCCGCGAGGGCCGCGGCGACAAAGGCCATGACGGTCGCCCGATCCCCTCCGGACAGGAGGGACCAGGCCGCCATTGTGGACCGCGAGAGGTGCTCGGCATGCCTGACTTGCCTCCGGGTCTGCCCCTTCGGAGCTGCAAGGCCGGGGGAGGAGGGCAAGGCGATCATTGACGGCGCGCGGTGCCAGGCATGCGGGATATGCGTAGGCGCCTGTCCTGGGCGAGCCATCTCGCTGCCCAGCCTCGTCTCCGCGGCCAATGGGCGAGAGGCGATATCCATGGGGAGATGCTCATGAGCGAGCCGACGATAGCCATGTTCATCTGCCGGAACGCCAGGGCCGCCCTGACCTCCGCGGACGGCACAGAAATGCCGCTCGCCGGTGTGCAGGTCATCGAGTTACCCTGCTCCGGGCGGGTGGACGAGGTCATGGTCCTCAGGGCCCTGCGGCAGGGGGCCTGGGCGGCGATAGTGGTGGCCTGCCTCGATGGCAATTGCAGGAACTTGACCGGCAACTATCAGGCAAGAAAACGAGTGGATGAGGTCCGCTCTCTGTTGCTCCAGCTCGGCCTGGGGCCCGATAGGGTCAAGATGTTCAGCGTGGCCTCGAACCAGCGAGCGGTCCTGGCCGAGGCGGTCCGCAAAGTGATGGACGAAGCACGAGAAAGAGGGCCGATAAGGATACTGGAAGGTGACCGATGATAATCGCCGAGCGCAAGGACCTGAAGCAGATAACTGAGATGCTGGAGGGCCGGAAGCGCGTCCTGGTGGCGGGGTGCCGGTCCTGCGTTTCGATCTGCCACGCGGGAGGGGAGAAGGAGGTCGCCATCATGGCCGAGGCCCTGAGGCTGAAAGCAGAGCGTGAAGGCCGGGAGATGGAGGTCAGCGAGGTAGCGGTCGAGAGGCAGTGCGAGAAGGAATGGGTCAGAGGGATCGAACGCCAGGTGGCGGCCGGCGATATCGTGCTGAGCATGGCTTGCGTGGAAAAGTGCGGTGGCTGCGGGGACTGCGTGCTGCATCTCACCGGAGGGGTCTGCCCGATCGCAAGGTGCGCGAAGTCCCTGCTCAACGGGCCTTGCGGCGGTTCACAGGACGGCAGATGCGAGGTGGACCGGGAAACGCCTTGCGGCTGGGAACAGATATATCAAAGCCTTGGAAGGCTGGGACGTCTCGACCTGTTGGAGGTGAACATCCCTCCCAGGAGCTGGCTCCCCTCCCGTTCCGGAGGCCCCCGCAGGACCGTCCGGCCTTCAGTGGCAAAGGGGGCGGAGGAGAGGGCGGCGGAGGTCAGGAGATGAGGTCAGGCAGCAATCTGGAAAGGGTCTTGGAGAGCGGACGCTTCGCCGTCACCGCGGAGATCGGGCCGCCAAGATCGGCAAGCTCCGAAGCGGTCAGGAGGAAGGCAAGGCTGCTGAAGGGGAGCGCCGATGCGTTCAACCTCACCGACAATCAGACGGCCATCGTCCGTCTCTCGAGCATGGCATCGTCGGTGGCATGCCTGCAGGAGGGCGTGGAACCGGTCATGCAGATGACCTGCCGTGACCGGAACAGGATCGCCATGCAGGCCGACCTCCTCGGCGCCTGCTCGCTGGGGATCAGGAACGTGCTGTGCATCTCCGGCGACCACCAGACCTTCGGCAATCAGAAGGAGGCGAAGAACGTGTGGGACATCGATCCCATACAGCAGCTGATGGTGTTCCGCCAGATGCGCGACCTCGGCCAGACGTGGGGAGGCGACGGTCTGGAGGAACGGCCGCAAGTGCTCCTGGGCGCCGCCGCCAACCCGTTCGCCGACCCCTTCGAGCTCCGGGTCGTCCGCCTAGCGAAGAAGGTCAACGCCGGCGCCGACTTCATCCAGACGCAGGCGATCTTCGACCTCGACAGGTTCGAGAGGTTCATGGGCATGGTCCGCGAGCGCGGGCTCGATCGCAGGACCCACATAATTGCCGGAGTGATACCACTGCGATCGGCCAATGCCGCCAGGTACATGAAGGCCAAAGTGGCGGGGATGAGAGTACCGGATGAGATAGTGGACCGAATGAGCAGAGCCACAGACCCTAAGAAGGAAGGGGCCAGGATCTGCGTGGAGACGATCGACCGACTAAGAGCGATGGAAGGCGTGCACGGCGTGCACATCATGGCCATCGGGTGGGAGGAGATAGTGCCGGAGATCGTAAGGGAGTGCGGCCTGGACCACCGCCCCTAAGTAAGGGCGAAAGGATCGGGGAGCTCCATATCGACCAATATTATTCACAGCGAACAATGCCAAAGATATATCCATGCTCCAGCATATTCACCCTGTTACCATGGATGAGAAACGTTGCTGGTTTTGCCGCCGCGGAAGAAGGGAACTGTTGGAGGAGCTCCCTGATGGGTTCTGGGACGAGCAACAGGAGATGTTCTTCGATGTCGAGGTCATCGGCAGGGTCAGCGGCGTGGACAAGGTGCGTCCAGGGGACGTTCCGCACAGTCGCCGTTTCCGGCGAAAGGGGGCCCCTGAGGATGAAGTGCATGCCTTCGACGACAAGCGCTTCGCCATCGTCGGAAGGAAATGCTCGAAGGTGAGCGTGTGCCGGATCTGCAGGAGCCTTGAGACCGCGATCACATCGATCTCAGAGGATGGAAGAGGTGCGGTCCCGTACCGAGCGATATATCCGCCAACGGCCGAGGAGATGGCGGTCGCAAGGTACTGGGAGAAGTACCGCTCCGAGGAGAAGAAGCTGGAGGCGGACTATCCGGACGATGCGTATCGAGTACTGCTCGCGATCCAGCGTATGTATGTCGGCGCACCCATAACCCTATGGGACCTGTCCCAGGAGATGAACGTGTTCAACCACCGCTCGCTCGAACGGCCAGTGTCCCACTTGCTGGAACAACTGCCTGGACTGGGGATGTTGGACCGCAAGACGTTGACCGTGTATATGAACGAAGGGAAGGAGGGGATGTCGATGATCGAAGAGTTGGTCGAAAGGTATGAGGATTTCTACCGCCAAAGGGATGTGAGCGTAGCGGTCCCAGAGGCCCCGGCCCGAAGCTACGAGGTGCTTGCCAAAATAAGGAAGCTGAACTATTCGGACGATGGCAGATATTCAAAGTGGTAGGGAAGAAAAAGCTGACGGGAGGCCCTTGCGACCCGCCATTGGGTTTCACCGTGCAGGGAGCGGAGCAAGCTCAACTGCGTCCGCGTCCGCCCGCCCTTATCCGGACATAGGTCCAGCATGCCGCAAAGAATACAACGGATCCGCTGAAGTATACCAGCTCGTACAATGCGTTCACCTCCTTCCATTTAACCCCCCTCGGGGCCTGAAACAACTTTGGACCAGGCAGTATTTATTGTTATCTAAATAGATAATTGTAAACATTTTATTAATGATTTCTTACATTCGGCAACGCGCCCGACCCCCTGATTTATGTTTGGAAAGTAAAGCTTGCACGTTCAATAATCCCACTCACGTGAAAATCCAAGAAGGCCATCGACCGAGCGGAAATAAAAGAAAGGAAAAAAGAGGTTTTACGTGACGCAGGCGCGTCGTCTCAGTCAGGCATCTGTTCCTCGTCCTCGGGCATCTCGAAGCAGGCATAGGCCCCATAGAACATCATTTGCTTGTTGGTGACAGCAAAGCCATCATCACCATGCATGACGCTCACAGAGTTGCCGGCAACGAGCAGGCCGCGGATATTGACGTCCACAGGCTCGCAGTGAACGCAGATCGTCATGCAATCGTCGTCACGGTCGATGGACCGGAAGGAGACCTCAGCGCAAGCATCCTCTCCCGTGACCTTGGAGCAGCCCTCGTAATGGATGGCCGTAACGACATCAGCGCACCTGGTGCAGCCTTCGCCTCTGTAGATCACTTCCGACCTGGCGGCGACATCACAGAAGACACTGAGCCTTACCGACCCGTCGCAGAAGACCATCTCCACGAGCTGGTGGTAGCTCACCTCGGTGCGGAAGGTCATGGTCGAGCCATGACAGCCTTCGAGCGGAACGCAGTTCTCGCAGGAGTAGGCCGCGGAGGTCTCCATCGTCACCTTATCAGGCAGGAAGGGGACCTCCAGTGGCAGGCAGTAGTATGCTCCGTCCAGCTCCGAGTCATCGTCCCAGTTGCAGGCGCCCGCATAAGCGACGTTCTGGAGAGGGTTCTCGCAGAAATCGATCATCGCCGCTCCGTCCAGGCAGAATGCGACCTGGTAATGGTAAGTATAGCTCTGCCCTGGGCAGAGGACCGGCATGCAGGACAGGTCCACATCAACGCAGGCAACGTCTATCCAGCAGGACCCGTCCCACCACTGTACGGTGTCAGTGACGAACAGCCCCTCAGTAGAGTAGTCGCCGCAGTTGGTCACGGTTATGGAGCCACAGACGACGAAATGGCCCTTGTCGCTTATCACGTACTGTTCGACAAGAACGGGCTGGGCATCATCGGCGAACTGCATGATCTGTGGCTGTACGACCTCTTCTGTGCAATCAGAGGGGAAGTTCAGCCCCAGCTTGATGTCCTCGGTCCATCTGACATCCGCCGTCTTGCAGACCTCCAACATGGTCTCGAACGCCCCGCTGTATATGCACAGGGACACACAATCGCTCACGACGGTGCAGCTATCGCACGCGGTCAGAACGGCCTCGTTGTTGAGCAGGTAGGCCGAATCACGAGGTGCGCAAACATTGGAGATCTCCAGGTTCACGCAGACCTCGAAGTGACTGCACTTGTCGTCGAGCATCCAAGGTCCAGTATCGGTCAGGGCCCTGACCTTGAACCCACAGGGAACGTTGAACACGTCGACAAGGCTGGCGCGGTCATCGATAACGGTACGATCGGGTTCGCAGGGCAGGTCGAACTCAGCGCAGGCCCTGACCCCGGAAGGCTCACCGCAATCGTCGGCGAAGTTGGAGATCGTGACATCAGCGACGTTACGATAGATGGCTCCCTCGCAGGGCTCGAACTCATACTCGTAATAATAGGTATAGCACTCCCCGGCCGCTAGCACTGGATGGCAGGAAGTGTCCACCTCGAAGGACGCATGGTCAGTGAACGCGCCGCACTCCCTAGATATCTGGATGGTATCGCAGATCGCCAGGTCGACCGTATCGAAACAACCGGTATTGGTCACCACAACGGCCCCTCTGACCCCGAAGACCTCATCTACGCAGGCCTTTGAGCGCTCGGCCGTTATGATATAGGATATGCATGAGGTCTCGCCCGGCTCGACCTGTATCCTGCCGGCGCCCATGTTCGCAAGCGCTCCCCTATCGTTGGCATTCAGCTCCTTGACGACGCTCCAAGAGTATCTGGTGGCCATCTCCCAGAAACCGGTAGCGGTCTTGCAAACCGTGATCGTCGTATCGCAAGGCGCTAGTTCTTTGGCATCGCCGTCCATATCGTTGCAATCGTCTTTCTCAGCAGGGCATTGCTCGCCTCCGTTCGGGCGTTCGTCCTGCGGGTCGTTCCCCTGGTCCGCGAGCACCAAGGTAGTAGGACCTTTCAAGGCAACTATGGCAACCGCACTGATCATTATGATCAGGGCTACCGCTAACGCTATCATCTTCGTGTTTCCTCTCGTATCAAACCCCCCAATAGGTTTCCGCGATTATTTGACAACCAAATATTATTAATACTTTCTATTCGTTTACTTTTATTATAACATTATAGATATTTATTTTATAGAAAAATATTATCTCCAATAATAATGACTGGCCTATATAGGCCATAACATTATTGAACGATCATTTTTGACAT
This sequence comes from Thermoplasmatota archaeon, assembly GCA_022709105.1. GTDB lineage: Archaea > Thermoplasmatota > Thermoplasmata > Methanomassiliicoccales > Methanomassiliicoccaceae > UBA6. The sequence continues at coordinate 6,482 of JAKIXL010000004.1, forward strand.
AGTCCCTGAAATTCGCACCAATGGCACAGAGGGCCGCTGCGGCAATGGAAATCATCGGCAGCCTCGATGTCATCTATGAGATGGGACATTCGAACCTCAAGTTCCTGCAGTTCTTTCAAGGTCCGGGAGGACGTAAGCTCCTTGTCATGCGCTAGATAATGCCACTTCAGACGTACCTCTTGGACCTCAGGGACGTTCTGCCTTACCCCTATCTCGTAAAGGGCCAGCTGGCGATCGCCATTCACCTCTCTGGAGGATGGGAGCCGGCGGCCGGTCTTGAAGTCGTGGATCTCGTACACGCCGTCGCCCATGCACCTGAGCATATCGATGAAGCCGATGAACCTATGCCTCTCTCCGATAATGAACCGCAGCTCATGCTCGACCCCTATTATCTTTCCTCCAGTGAACGGCTGGTGACGGCGATGGTAGGCCTGCAGGCCGGCTCTTGCGGCCATTCGATGGTCAGAGACAGTCTCGCCCCTCTTCACTATCCTCACCAAGGAACCCTCATAATTGTCTTCCCAAACCTTGTCGAAGTGCTCCATCAGCTCTGCCGCCGTCAGCACATGGCCCTTAGCGGCATTCTCATGAAGATGCTGGAGCGAGAGATGGACCATGGTGCCGGTAAAAGCCTCGATCCCTCGGACCTCGTCCACCTCGACCTTGTCCACGTATTTGTACTGGTACCTTCTGGGGCATTGCTCATAACAGCTCAGCCGTGAGTGCGAGTACACCTCGGCGCTAAGCGTCCCATCTTTCATATCGCTCTCTTTCCTGGCGCGCTTGAGCGCCCTTGATCTCAGCTAGGGCAAACGTCCTAATGGTCCTTTCCTTTCAATCCCTGAGGAAATCGTCGCAGTACAGCCTCTCGTTCAGCAGTACCCGCCCGGCTTTGATGGTGGCCATAAGCTCAGGGTCCTCGGGATCGCATATCGCGGCCGATAGGCCGGCCCCGAGAAGCATCGCCAGATAGGTCCGGTTCAGCAGACTGCGCTGCTTGGCACCGTTGGAGACATTGCTCAGGCCCACCACCGTGCGGGGGGCGGGCTCGTCAAGCGTCTGGAACATCTGCACCGCCTGAACCACCTTGCGGCCCTGGTCCTGGGCCGCCGAGGTCGGAAGCACCAGAGGGTCGAGGTACAGTCGGTCGGGCATGATGTCGTGCTCCATGGCCTTGGTCATCATGAGCATGGCCATCTCCGCCCGGGCGTCCGCCGAGTTCGGAACGCCCCTTTCGTCCATGCATAGGCATATGATCTCTGCGCCGTGCTCTCGGCACAACGGGAAGAACCTGTCCATTCGTTTTTCCTCAGCGGTGGTGGAGTTCATGATGACCCTGTTCTTGGCGGCCTTTAGCCCAGCCTCCATGGTCCGGGGGCCGGAGGTATCAAGGGACAGCGGTGCCGTGGTGACCTCCTGCACTGTCGACACCAGCCATTCCATCGCCGCCGGCCCGTCATCGCGTCCCGGTCCAACGTTGATGTCCAAGGCCTCGGCGCCATGCTCCAGCTGGCGAACGGCGAGCTCCTGGATGAATCTGGCGTCCCGGCGGTCTATCGCTCTACCTACCGATGCGAACTGTCCATTGATCCTCTCAGAGATGATGAGCATGCTTCCGGTGCGAAAAAGGCCGCAATGTGATAAAAGCATATCTGCCGCCGGCCGATGGCCAGCGCGGCCATAGGGAAAGCTGCCGTCCAATCCCAAAGTAGTTAATGCCGATGAAGGATAGGAGCACCCTGTGAGGCACGATGAAGCGCGACTTTGAGGAAGAAGAACGTGATGAGGAAGAGGACCTGGAAGCAGATGAGGAGGGGTTCGATGAGGAGGAGCCGATCATGGCCGAGAACGCCGTTGTGGACGTGGCGTTCGGCGAGCCCGACGACGGACCCGAGGAAGAGCAGAGGGTCATTGACTGGGTGTCGAGCTTTCCTCCAGGTGAGTTCCAGAGGCAGGTGGCCGACCTGTTCCTCTCGGACGGGGAGATCTACGTCATGATGGACAAGATGACCGTCGTGCTCCCCCTTGTGGAGCTGTTCAGGCTCCTGCAGAGCTCGGGGGCGGTCCGGGAAATGGAAGAGCAGTGAGGGCCCAGGCCGCCGGGTGGCCCGGCGGCCGAGAACATTCATTAACAACCTCGGGATATTCCCTTGGCAAACTGTTCTCTCAGCTTGCCTCACTCGCTTTGGAGGCTATGATTTGGTCAAGATCGAACGCGCCCTGATAAGCGTGTCCAACAAGGACGGCATCGTCGATTTCGCCCGTAGGCTAAAGGACCATGGGGTCGAGATCATCTCCACCGGGGGCACCGCGCTACTGCTGGAACGAAATGGAATAAAGACGACCAGCATCTCCGACGTCACTGGATTCCCGGAGATGATGGACGGCCGGGTGAAGACGCTGCACCCCAACATCCACGCGGCGCTGTTGGCCCGAAGGGACCACCCGGAGCACATGAGGCAGCTTGAGAGGATCAAGGTCAAGAAGATCGACATGGTGGTGGTGAACCTCTATCCCTTCCGCGACACCGTGAAAAAGCCGGGGGTCACGCTGGATGAGGTGATCGAGAACATCGACATCGGCGGGCCGTCGATGATAAGGGCCGCGGCCAAGAACTATGAGGCCGTGGCAGTGGTCACCGAGCCGGCGCGCTACGGGCCTCTGCTCGAGGAGATGAGCGTGAACGGGGGCAGCATCGGAAAGGAGACGCTCAAGGCATTGATGCTGGAGGCGTTCCGCTCCACCGCGAACTATGACGCGATGATCGCTCAGCATCTTGCCGGGGAGTTCCCGGGGCCCCTGTTCCCCTCTACGCTCACGATAGGCATGGAGAAGGTCCAGGACCTCCGGTACGGCGAGAACCCAAGCCAGAAGGCGGCCTTCTATGGCGATCCCTTCGTTACAGGCGTCGCCGTCTCCAGAATGAAGCAGCTTCATGGCAAGGAACTGTCGTTCAACAACATCCTGGACATCGAGTCCGCGCTCTCTCTGCTCAGGGAGTTCGAGGACCGAGCCTGCGCAGTGGTGATCAAGCACACCAACCCTTGCGGCATCGCCTGCGATGACGACATATATGACGCGTTCATGGTCGCCTACAACGTGGACCCCATCGCTGCGTTCGGCTGCGTCATCGGCCTCAACCGGGAGTGCGATGTGAGGACCGCGGAGGAGATATCCAAGCACTTCGTGGAGATAGTTTTCGCGCCCTCCTTCGAGCCGGCGGCTCTGGAGCTTCTAAGCAAGAAGAAGAACATCCGCCTGATGACCACCCCTGGCCCCATAACCCTCGCGGACGCGCCTAAGATCAAACTGAAGCATGTCAAGGGCGGCATGCTGGTGCAGACCGCTGACAACTACCAGGTCACAGAGGAGAACCTGAAGGTCGTGACCAAGCGCGCCCCGACCCCTGAGGAGATCAAGACAATGCTTTTCGCCAACCGGATATGCAAGCACATATGGTCCAACACCGTCATCCTCGCGAAGGGAGAGAGGGCGGTAGGGATCGGGGCCGGGCAGATGTCTAGGGTGGACTCGTCGTTCATCGCCGCCCACAAGGCCGGCGAGAACGCCAAGGGCTCGGTCATCGCCTCGGACGCCTTCTTCCCCTTCCGCGACGGCGTGGACGAAGCTGCAAAGGCTGGGGCCACGGCGATCATACAGCCTGGGGGCAGCATCCGGGACCAGGAGGTAATCGACGCAGCAAACGAGCACAACATGGCGATGGTGTTCACCGGGGTCCGGGTTTTCCGGCACTGACCGGGGCCCCGGTCATCTCCAGGAGGTCGTTGGGCCGCATGGTGCGCACCGACCGCACATGCGAGAACCTGCCCTCATTGGAGCACACCACCGCGCCGGGTATGCTGCGGCCGATTGCAAGTATGAGGGAATCGACCATGGACAGCCCCTCCCCCCGGCGGCTGAGCTTGTCCCCCTTTCCAATACGGACGTAATTGGCCTCCCTGATGAGGTCCATGGCGATCATGGCGTGCTCCTCCTCCACCGACTGGACCCGGATGTGCGGGAGTGCCAGGAGCTTCCTTAAGGTCTTTCTGGCCCGGTCCGGGTCCTTTGTGACGTCCAGGACAACATAGAAGACCTCGACCAGGACCGGGGTCGGCAATATGCCGGTGAACTCGCCCTGCTCCACCCTTTGGAGCAGCTCGACCGAGCCGCGGCTCCGGGCATCGCGGGAGCGGACGAATGCGTCGATGATCACGTTCGTGTCAACGATCACCGGCCTAGGAGCGGACATCCCTCACCTTCTTTCTCAGCTCGCGGACGTCTATTGCGCAGTCTTCCAGGCAGCCGATGATGTCGCTGCATCGAGAGATGTCCTGCTCCCTGCCCTCCTCGCCGCGCACAGGCAACAGCCGTTCAAGGGCATCGACCCTTGCCTCCAGCGCATCCAGGCGCCTCTCGGTGGAGCCTATGGTCCTTGGTCCCCGGTCTCGGGACCTACGCTTTCCAGTTGCTCTCTCGGCCATGAGCACCGGCCCTCAGATGGCAGTTGTAGGGATAAATGATGTTGGGCCGCGGGTCATGCCGGGCCGCCCTGTACCTTCTGCTCGCCCTCCATCTTCCTCGATGCAAGATGGAGCGCTCCGCCGGCGATCATAAGCACGCCGGCAACGACCAGCAGGTACGCTCCCAGGCCTATCCCCCATTGCACGCCAACGGTCCCGAGGTCCGAGGTTGTCACGCTCTTCTCTCCGCCGAACGGGCTGGAGGCCATAACGTCGATGATGGTCTCTATCGAACGGTCTTCGGCAGGCGCGAGGGAGGCCACTACGCTGCCCACGGAGGCTATGGCGATCACCACAGCGATCAGGGGAAGGAACATCGCAATGCCCCTGGTTATGCTCTTGCGGCCGATCCTTGTCCGCTCAGCTGCCACTGTGGACATGACGAAGGCCAGCAGGCCGACGACGATGAACGCCCATAGGGGCACTGGCAGCGCACCTATCTGTACGACCCCCATCTCCAGGTCGAGGGTGTTGATCTGGATGCCGGATATGCCGTCGATGTTGAGCACCTTCTCATATCCAGTGGTGGTGAACTCCGAGGTGTTGGCGTCGATCGATGCTGTGTAGAACGGCATGAACGCCGCCACCAGGCCGATGATGATCCCGGCGATGACCAGCACATTCGCGATCCCCCGGCGGCCTCTGAGGTCCAGCAGCTCCACGTACGGGGGGCGCAGCTCCCCGGCACGTCGCTTCCTCACCGCTCTCCGGACCATGAGGAAGAGCGGCACAAGCAGTAGGGCGATCAGGATGAGGGCGAGATATGAAAGGACCAGTTCCACGGTCAGCATGGTGCCGTCCAGCGCAGCACGCGAATCCGCCCACGCGATGCTCCACATCTGTCCGTCCATGCGGAATGCCGGTCCGAACGGGCCGCGCTGCCCCATGGCCTCCGACGCCGGGGCGCCCCAGTCCCCCCACCTTCCTGAGTAGTCTATCCAAGACTGTGATGCAGGATGGTTGCCTGCCCCAAGCTCTCCGAGTAGCACGAGATCGTAGTCTGCGGACCTCAGCACCTTGCCGTTGCCGCCCACCACATCCTGAGCCGGCCCCATGGTGCCCTGGTACGGACGATAATAGTTGGCGTGGCTTCCCCTCGCGACGTAAACGACCGGAGCGGAGCCGTCCTTCTCCACCTGGCCCCAGGCGGCCTTCTGGCCCTGTTCGTGCTGGCTGTAGGCGGCATATGAAGGGACCTTGGAGGCATCGAGGACGACCTCGACCATCTCCCAATCACCCTCATGGTTGTTGAACGTGCCTCCATTGAACACGTAGAAGAACCAATACTGGATGCCGATCCCCGTCGAGTCCGAGGTGACCCGGGCATAGACAGTGTGGCCCGCACCAGACCCGTTGGCCCTGTATTCGTCTATTATGCCCCCATCGGTCAGGTTGCCGGCGCGATGGTCGAGATAGTAGTTCCGGGACGGATCGGCGTATCCGCCCAGCGTCGTCGCGCTGGGCGTTGACGTCACCAGAACAGACGAGCTCCCAACGGCCTCCTTGAGGTCGCATCGATCGATGAAGTAGGAGACATCGACAGGGAAGACCTGCTCCCCGGAATTGAACTTCAGGACGGGGGCGTACAAGGCAGCAAGGTCGCGCTTCTCTTGGTCCGTGAGAGCCGGAGCGGCCGAGACGTTCATCATAGGGACGAGCAATGCGGATGACAGCAGGATCGCCGCAACGATCGCGATGGTCAGGGCTACAGTTCTCTTGGACTTGGACATGGTACTCTCCACCCGGCGTTCTGAACAGAGGGATGATGGAGCCAGTAATTAACATTATTCTCTTAGATGATAAATATCCATAGAAAGGCCGCCTGCATGGATAAGGGCAGCGCTCGAGCGCATTAAAGTGCCGGTGATGGGGCCGCGGCCTGGAGCTGGACGAGCGCCGCTCCGTGCCATTGCCAGAAGGCCGTCGGATTAGGAAGACAGCATAAAAACCGATCACGAAATCGTGGACGGTGCGGTCCAAGATAATCATCATAATTATTCATAATCTATCATAATCTTTAATAACAAAGAACGGATAGGCAAAGCGATGAGGACAGCGGTGGAGATCGGGATGCCGAAGATCAGCCGCAGCGCGTTCGTGGACCGCTCCGCCGCCGTCATCGGGGACGTGACCATAGGTGACGATGTGTACATCGCTCCTAACGCCTCCATCCGCGCGGACGAGCCTGGCTCGAAGATGATCATTGGGGAAGAATGCAACGTCCAGGACAACGCAGTGCTTCACGCGGTGAGCGGCTCCGAGCTGCGCGTTGGGAAAGGGAGCACGTTGGCCCATGGATGCATTGTCCATGGGCCATGCACCGTCGGCGAGGGCCGTTCCATCGGTTTCGGCAGCGTGGTGTTCCAAAGCGCCCTGATGGACGGCTGCGTGGTCATGCACCGCGCTTTCGTCCACGGGGCGACAGTGCCCGCAGAGCGCCTCATCGCCGGCGGGGCCATCATCGACGGTCATCTGGGTCATAGCGATCACTTCGAGGTGCCGGAGGACATAGCACGGTTCGTGGGATCGGTGCGGTACGCCAATGTCGAGCTGGGCCTCAGGTACCGACAGGGCGAGCGGCGCGGTCCTAGGGATGGATAGTGGTGAAGCAGAAATGTTAAATCAGGAAAACCGCTCATCGCCAATGAAGGCATTGGAGGAAGATACGAAATGGGTCCTGGGCGTGGACCGGCGCCTGGTCGTGATAAGGGCGCTGGACACCGATGGCGCGTTCAGCGCTTCAGAGGTGGCCGAGAGGACAGGCCGCTCCGTTCAGAACGTCAGCCGGGCAATGGACGAGATGGAGACCATGGGCCTGATCGAGTGCCTGACCCCTGAGAAGCATAGCTGGAAGCGCTATATCCTGACCGAAAGAGGGAAGAAGGTCATCCACGACCTCAAAGGCAGGAAGATGATACACTGACGGCCCATATGATGGCAAAGGAAGGAGCGAGAACACCATGATCCCCAAGATACCACGCTGCATGAGCACCCAGCACCCAGATAATGTCAACGCGCCCTTCTTCGCTGAGAGCTCGGAGATGGGAGGGGAGGACGAGATACAGGAGGCGTACTATGTGTTCTCGCACCTGGACTGTGAGGAGCAGATGTGGGACTGCGAGGGCAAGGAGGTCGACAACTACGTGGTCAAGAAGCTCCTCTCCAAGTACGATTGGTACTTCAAGGAGAAACAGCTGGGAAAGGACGTGTTCCTCACCCTTAGGGTCCCGAACCCATCGGTGGAGAAGGACGAGGCAAAGATCCTGCTGGAGACGCTGGAGTCGATACCCCGCTCCTTCGACACGGCCAAGCTGTTCTACGCCAACGACATCCCGCCCATATTCGAGGTCATCCTCCCGATGGCCGCCTCGGCGACCTCCCTGGACCGCATCTACCGCTACTACCACGACTTCGTCATCGGCAAGCAGCACATGACCTTCGGCAAGACCAAGGGCACGCTCGCCGACTGGATCGGCACATTCGAGCCTGACAACATCAACGTCATCCCGCTGTTCGAGGACCTCGAACACATGATGGACGCGCACAACATCACCCGCGACTACATGAAGGACAAGGAGCTAGAACACCAACGGGTGTTCCTCGCCCGCTCCGACCCGGCAATGAACTATGGGCAGGCAAGTGCCATACTCATGAACAAGATCGCGCTGTACAACTTCCAGCTGCTGGAAGAGGAGACCGGGGTCAGCATCCAGCCGATCATCGGGGTCGGCTCCGCGCCGTTCCGGGGCAATCTGAAGCCATCGAACGTGGACCATATCATGGGAGAGTACCCCTCGGTGCAGACCTTTACCGTCCAGTCCGCGTTCAAGTACGACTATTCACACGACGATGTACGCGAAGGCATCCGGGCGATCAACGACGGCTCGAGATCGAAGGCCATGGAGGTCGATCCCCAGCGGTGCAAGGAGATAATATCCAAATGCTCCGCTTCCTACCGGGAGAAGATCATCAAGCTCGCGCCGCTCATCAATGAGGCGGCGAGCTATGTCCCGAGGAGGAGGAAGAGGAAGCTGCACATCGGGCTGTTCGGATACTCCCGCAGCCTTGAGGGCGTCGTTCTTCCCCGGGCAATCGGCTTCTGCTGCGCCTTCTATTCTGTAGGCATACCCCCGGAGATCCTTGGCCTTGATGCGCTGGACGACAGCGACCTGGATTACTTGAGACAGGTCAGCCCTCATTTCGATGACAACATGAAGGACGCGTTGCGGTTCATGAACCCCGCATCCCTAAAGACCCTGCCCCTGAAGGTCCGCATGTCCATAGACAACCTGGACCTCGACTACGAAACGGACGAGGAACATTGCGCGATAACCTCACTGATCATGGACAATCTGAAGAACAGCACCGGCAAGGGGATGGAGGAGTCGGTCCTGCGGGCCGCGCATTTAAGAGGGTTCCTGGGCTGAGCTTGGAGCGGTCAGGTCGGTGCATTTAATAGCTGCGCCGGGCCTTTCGCCCACTCATGGGCCACACGGTCACCTTCTACCCGGGCGGCACGGTAGTAGAGGTTCAGGACGGGGAGACAGTGCTGGACGCGGCCGTGGCCGCGGGAGTGCAGGTCAACAGCGTATGCGGCGGCAAGGGCACCTGCGGCAAATGCCTTGTCATCGTGGACGGGCCGACCGGATCAGAGACCAGGAAGCTGAGCCCTGAAGAGCACCAGCTGGGCTACCGCCTCGCTTGCCAGACCACGGTGCGGGGCGATATCACGGTGTTCATA
>JAKIXL010000004.1:15768-27566 GCA_022709105.1 Thermoplasmatota archaeon
GCACAGGTCAGCGAGCATCAGATACTCGCCGGATACCACGGTCGTCAGGCACCGGACCTAACGCCGCTCACGGAGGTGATGAGGCTCGACCTTAACGCGCCATCACTGGAGGATAATCTGGCGGACCTGGAACGGGTCGCCTGTGCGCTCGGGGAGAAAGGGATTGCCATCTCCCTTCCGCTCCTCAGAGAGCTGCCAAGACTCCTGCGCGAAGGGGGCTGGCAGCTCTCGGTCATGTTGACCCGCCTGGGAGGAAACGCTCGACTGCTGGCATTGGAGAAGGGCGCGAAAGGGATCCCCAATTATGGGATGGCCATCGACATTGGGACCACTACGGTGGCCGCGGAGCTGGTGGACCTCAACAATGGAAAGGTGGTGGCGCAAGCATCGGACTACAACCGTCAGTTGGTGTGCGGGGAGGACATCCTGTCGCGCATCGCCTATGCCGAGGAGAAGGGGCTCACGAGGCTGACGGAGCTTGTATTGGACACCGTGAACGGCCTGATCGCCCAATTATGCGCGGAAAGGGACAAGCAGCGAAAGTACCACTCCGGCACCTGCAGCGATGACGTCGCGTCCATCGTTGTCAGCGCCAACACCGCCATGGTGCACATGCTGCTGGGCCTCGACCCGAAGAACATCCGATACTCGCCTTACATACCGATCGCCAATGTTCCGCCCTCCCTTTCCGCGTCGGACATAGGCCTGCGGGCGCTCCCCGATGCCCCGGTCCACATCGTTCCGGGCCGGGCTGCGTACGTGGGCGGGGACATAACCTCGGACATACTGCTCTCCGGCATGCACACGAGCGATGAGCTGGCCTTGCTCATAGACGTGGGCACCAACGGCGAGGTCGTCCTGGGCGGGAAGGACTGGATCGTAGGCTGCTCGACATCCGCGGGACCGGCCTTCGAGGGAGGGGAGGTCTCCTGCGGCATGCGGGCCATGACCGGGGCCATAGATAAGGTGTGCATCTCCGAGAGAGAGATCAGCATCTCCACCATAGGGAACGCCAAGCCCCGGGGCATATGCGGCTCGGGACTTATCGACCTCATCGCCCAGATGTTCCTCCATGGGTACTTGGACAAGAAGGGCAGGATCAACGCCAGCCACGCAGAGAGAGTGCGGGCCAGCGGCGAGGGCATGGAGTTCATCGTGAACCGGCCGAACGGGTCAAGGCCGATAGCGGTCAGTGACGATGACATCGCCAGCGTCATCCGGACCAAGGCGGCGATATACGCGGGATGCTCGGTCCTCCTCCAGTCCGTGGACAAGAGGTTCACGGACCTAGACAAGGTGTACATCGCCGGAGGGTTCGGCAGCTACATCAACATCGAGAACGCCCAGACCATCGGCCTGTTGCCCGACATCCCCCGCGGCAAGTTCAAGCTATTGGGCAACGGTTCTCTGGGCGGCGCAAGGCTGTGCCTGCAGTCCCAGACTATGAGGGCCGAGGCCTTCGACATCTACTCAATGATGACCTACCTCGACCTCTCATCCTCCAAGGAGTTCTTCGACCAGTACTCCTCCGCGCTTTTCTTGCCGCACACCGAGATAGACCAGTTCCCGATGGTGAGGGAGCGGTTGGATGCGAACAGGTGATCCCCGGCCCGCTCCCCCCGCCCCCGCGAAGCGCTGCTCACAGGCCACAGTATTTGAGGTCGGGAGAGAATAGCCGCGCCGATGCCGGACCGCCCACCCGCCCGCCCGGAGGAAGTGTTCTCCTGCCGCGCGGCGAGATATGCCACCAGCAAGGTGCACGACGACAGGATGACATTGTCCTGGTTGGTGGACGCCGCGGCCCCCTCGGCGGAAGAGATCGCCCTGGACGTGGGCACCGGAGCGGGCCACACAGCGTTTGCCCTTGCTCCTCGGGTGAGAGCGGTGGAGGCGGTAGACCTCACCGAGGAGATGCTGGAGGAGGCCCGCAAGCTCGCGAGGAAGCGCGGCATCCGCAACGTACGATTCAGCTTGGCCGATGCGATGTCCCTCCCGTTCGGGGACCGAAGCTTCGACATCGTGACCTGTCGCCGGGCGGCCCATCATTTCACCGACCTGGAGAGGGCGCTGGCGGAGATGGCCCGGGTCCTCAGGCTAGGCGGCAGGCTAGTGATCGATGACCGAAGCGTGCCGGACGACGAGGACACGGCAGCGTTGATCAATCGGCTGGACGCGATCCATGACCCGTCGCACGTGAAGGACCGGAGCCCCTGCGAATGGTCATCGCTCATCCAGGGGACCGGGCTGGAGCTTTTGGGGATGCGCCCTTACCGAAGAAGGATGCCCCTCTCCCATTTCACCGACATGACGTGGAGATAAGCGACGACTGCATTTCCATGGACAACTTCTTCGTGCTCATCTCCGCCTTCAGGTCCAGGTGAGCACGCCCTTATCTCGGAAAGCGCCAGCGCCGCGCCGGCAAATGGAGAGGGCTTGGGAATGTCCACGGCGCGCCCGACAGGACGTCGGAGGCCCTGGTGCGAATGGAGCGACCGACCTCGCGCTGCCACCCGGCCTGACGGACGCAAAGGAATGGCGGCATATCGGCATGCCGGACGGAAAATAGCAAGCTTATTATAGAAGTGCTGATACTATACTAGCTAAACAACTTCGGGTTGTATAGTGGATCAGAGCAGGATCTACATGCAAAGGTGACCGTGATGAAAGCAAGTGACAAGGTACTGCGCGTGGCGGAAGCGCGCTCCAAGGAGGCGGGAAGGGGGATCGCCCGCATCGACTCCGCAGTGATGGACGCTCTCGGCATCACCGCCGGGGACGTGATAGAGCTGGAGGGCAAGAAAAGAACGGCCGCTCTGGCCTGGCCGGGTCTTCCCGAGGACACCAACAAGGGAATGGTCCGCATCGATGGCACGGTGAGGCGGAACGCTCAGGTGGGCATCGATGACAAGGTCGGCATTCGCAAGATCTCGGCCAAGGATGCCGTGAAGGTGACGGTAGCGCCGACCATGCCGCTGCGCATCGTCGGCGGGGAGAGGTATTTGCAGGACATGCTCGTGGGCCGCGTCCTGGTCAAGGGAGACATCGTCGAGGTCAATACCCTGGAGGGCCGCATCGACCTGGTGGTGACGGCCGCGTCCCCGTCGGCGGACGCATTGCTGGTCAAGCGGACCACCGAGTTCGTGGTGAGCGAGAAGCCGGCCGGCGAGGTCCCGTCGGTGCCGAGAGTGTCCTACGAGGACATCGGAGGTCTGCGCGACGAGGTCAAGCGCGTCCGGGAGATGATCGAGCTGCCGCTCCGCCACCCCGAGGTGTTCGAGCGCCTGGGAGTGGAAGCGCCCAAGGGCGTGCTGCTGCACGGACCTCCGGGCACCGGAAAGACGCTCCTGGCCAGAGCTGTGGCCTCAGAGACCAACGCCAATTTCGTATCCATCGGAGGGCCGGAGATAATGTCCAAGTACCACGGCCAGTCGGAGGAGCAGCTGCGGGAGATCTTCAAGCAGGCCCAGGAGAACGCCCCGACCATCATGTTCATCGATGAGATCGACTCCATCGCCCCCAAGCGCGAGGAGGTCACCGGGGAGACCGAGAGGCGGGTGGTCGCGCAGCTCCTTTCTTTAATGGACGGTCTCAAGTCCAGGGGGAAGGTGGTGGTCATCGGAGCGACCAACAGGCCGGACGCTCTGGACCCCGCCCTTAGGAGGCCGGGGCGTTTCGACCGGGAGATCGAGATAGGCGTGCCCGACCGCGATGGAAGGCTGGAAATACTTCAGATCCACACTCGCGGAATGCCGCTGGCGGACGATGTCGAGCTGGAGCGGTACGCCGCCCTCACACATGGGTACGTCGGCGCGGACCTTTCGGCGCTGGCCAAGGAGGCGGCGATGATCTCGCTGCGCCGCGTCCTTCCGGACCTGGACCTTGAGGCCGATTCCATCCCCCGAGAGGTGCTGGAGAAGATAATCATAACCGACGACGACTTCCGTGCGGCGCTGAGGGAGATGCAGCCGTCCTCCATGCGGGAGGTGCTGGTGGAGCGCCCGGACGTCCACTGGAACGAGATCGGCGGACTGGAGGGGGCGAAGCGCGAACTCCGAGAGGCGGTGGAATGGCCGCTAAAGTATGGCCGCCTGTTCGAGCGCATGGGCGCAACGCCCCCCAAAGGGGTCCTCGTCCACGGCCCCCCAGGGACCGGGAAGACGATGCTGGCCAAGGCCGTGGCCACGGAGTCGGAGGCCAACTTCATCTCTATCAAAGGACCGGAGTTCCTCAGCAAGTGGGTCGGCGAGTCGGAGAAGGCGGTCCGCGAAACGTTCCGCAAGGCCAGGCAGGCCGCCCCTTGCGTGATATTCCTGGATGAGATCGACTCCATAGCTCCAGTAAGGGGCGGGGGCGAGGGGGACTCACACGTCACCGAGCGGGTGATATCTCAAATGCTCACCGAGATGGACGGGCTGGAAGGCCTAAGGGATGTGGTGGTGGTCGCGGCGACCAACAGGCTGGACATCATCGACCCGGCGCTCCTGCGTCCAGGGCGGTTCGATCGCCTGGTAGCGATACCGGAACCCGACCTCGAGGCTAGGAAGCAGATCTGGCGCATACACACTTCCAAGAAGCCCCTGGCCGAGGATGTCGACATCGATGAGCTGGCCAAGCGGACCGAGGGCTTCAGCGGAGCGGACATCGCCGCCGCGGCCAACGAGGCGGTCATGGCCACCATGCGCTCGATGATCGAGAGCGGCCAGGAGATCGCGGAGAAGGACATAGACGAGGCCAAGGTGCCGATGAGCGCCTTCCTCGAGGCGGCGGACAAGCTCGACCCGATCAAGAGGAGGTCATGAGGGTCCGGCGCAGCCTAATGGTCCTTAAGGCCGCTAGAGGCGGCCTCGAAACCATTTCCGATCATCATTCTCTAACTTCAGGGCGCCTCGCCGGCAACCCTCATCTCGGGCCGTGAACGCCCGGCATATCAGGAGAGCGAGGCCCGGTCCCCGCCCCTGCCGAACGCACCATCCGCTCCACCATCCGCGCAAAGGTCCCAACAGGCGGAGATGTCCTAATGTTTATTAGACGAGGGAGAGGTACGGCAACCATGGTCTGGAACTGTGCGCCCAGTGTTATCGGGTCGTTGCCGCACACCGACCCCGCGAGAGCGGTCGACCTCATAATTGACAGCCTGCGGACGATCCCCACGTGGCCGCAGCTGCCGAACCTGGGCTTCCGGGAGAACATGTACGCGCAATACGCCCGTTATCTGCCGGGAGCGCAGATCGACGAGGCGAGGAAGAAGATCAGGGTGGACCTCAGCAGCTACGATCCAGAGGACATCTACATGAGGATCGTCTCCGAGGACGTCGACTCCTTCTCCCTGCCGGAGGACAGCTTCGCCGGGTTCCACGAGCTCATGTCCCGGGAGTTGCCGGGGAGCGTGAGAGCGATCAAGGGCCAGGTGACCGGGCCGCTTTCCATGGGCCTGCAGCTCACCGACCAGAACGACCGGCCGGTGCTTTACGACGAAGCATATGCGGAGATCATCCGCAAGTGCCTGAACCTCATGGCCAGATGGCAGGAGCGGGAGCTTCTCAAGAAGTGCTCGACGGCCATAACCTTCCTGGACGAGCCGTACCTGTCGATGATGGGCACGCCGTTCGCCAGCGTGTGCCCGGACGATGTCAGGACGTGGATCGCGGACGTGAAGGGCGGGCTGGAAGGCCTGACCGGCATCCACTGCTGCGCCAATACCGACTGGCCGTTCGTCATGTCCCTGGACATCGACTTCCTGTCGTTCGACGCCTACGATTACGGGTA
This sequence comes from Thermoplasmatota archaeon, assembly GCA_022709105.1. GTDB lineage: Archaea > Thermoplasmatota > Thermoplasmata > Methanomassiliicoccales > Methanomassiliicoccaceae > UBA6. Next base: position 21,535 of record JAKIXL010000004.1, read on the forward strand.
CACCATGCTCCTATATCCCGAGGAAGTTCAGCGGTACCTCGAGGACGGCGGCTCCCTGGCCTGGGGCCTGGTGCCGAACAGCGAGGAGAAGCTGGGGAAGGAGAACGTGGACACCTTGGTCGCATCCATGGAGAGCATGCTTTCCTCCCTGGCCTCCAAGGGCGTGGACGCCGAGCTCCTGGCAAGGCAGAGCATCATCACCCCTCAGTGCGGCCTCAGCGGCCTGAGCGAGGATAGCGCCGGCCACGTGCTCCAACTGCTGACCGGCGTGTCCGACGCGCTGGCCGCCAAGCTCTCGCTGGAGCGGCCATGACCAGCATCATCGCGGTAGCGGGAAAGGGCGGCGTTGGGAAATCAACGCTCGCCGCGCTCCTCGTCCGTGAGCTCGCCTCTCGGTCCGGAAAGGTGGTTCTGGCGGTGGACGCGGACCCCAACTCCAATCTTGGAGAGAAACTGGGGGTCGAGGTGGAGAGGACCATCGGCGACCTGCGGGAGGACCTGCTGAAGCGCTCCGATGAGGTGACGGCCGGCGGCTCGAAACAGGAAGCGATGCAATACCAACTGCGCCTGGCAATGGTAGAGGGCCGGGACTTCGACCTGCTGACCATGGGACGTTCCGAAGGCCGCGGGTGCTACTGCTACATAAACAACCTGCTGCGGACGTACCTCGACTCGATCATGAGCGACTATCCGTACGTGGTCATCGACAACGAGGCGGGCATGGAGCACCTGTCCCGGCGGACCTGCCAGCGCATGGACGCGCTGATCATCGTCACCGATGCCACGAAGGTCGGCCTGATGACGGCGGGCAGGATACTCGCCCTGGCCAGGGAGATGGAGCTCGAGATAGGGTCGGCGGTCCTGGTGGTCAACCGGGTGAAGGGAGAGCTGCCGCGGCCGCTGAAGGACGCCATCCCTGAGGGCTTTGCGCGCGTCGCCCTGGTGCCCCACGACCAAGCGATCGAGGACCTCGCGTCGTCCGGGGGGCCGCTGACCTCGCTGCCCAGGAACAGCACGGCCGCGCAGGCGGTGCGCGAGCTGGCCGGCGAGCTGAGGTAGCGCAGCGTTCTCCGCGGCCGTCCAGCTCTCGGAACCTTTATGCTCCCGCATTTATTAACTTCCATGAATAGGTGGGGTCAAGTGCATGAGGCTCAAGGGCAAGTTCGTGGCGCTGATCGCCGTGGTCATGATAGTTCTCACCGCCGTTCTGGCCTCCTGGATCGTGGGCTCGGTGCAGGGGAGCAGGGTCGCCTACGTCGCGGTGCGCGCGGATAGGGCGAGCTACAGCATAGGGGAGAACGTGACCTTCTCCCTGGTCCCGCTGTCACAGGACGTGCAGTTCACCGTGGATGGCGGGGAGGGCGGCGGCGTGTACATAATCCGCCTGCCGGACGACATCGACCCGGAGACCTACCTCGACGACCCGAACGTGCTGAACGACCTCATGGGCCTGAGCTTCTACCATACGGGCGGGGAGACCAAGGTCCCCCTGCCTCGGTTCAGCTCTTCCGGGGAGCCTCTGCAGATGAGCTGGAACGGGACGATCAATTCCATCTATTCCGGGAACAGGAGCTGGGAGCAGGCCACCGCCGGGCACTACCTTCTGTACCCGGCCTACAGCTGGGAGTACGGGCACGCCACCAAGTTCATGCTCGAGCGGGCCTCCATCTTCCGCCTCGACGGCCTCGGGGTCAAGATGAACATCTCGCTGGAGAGCTCGGTATATACCATCCGCGCCGATCTCACGCTCCCCGCCGGAGCGGCGCCGGTGAGCGGCCTCTTCACCACGGCCCTGCCTGACTGCGGCGAAGGCTACAATCTCACCACGGTCTATCACAACGAGACCCTGGACCTGAGGCCCGGGGAGACCTCAACGGTCACACTGACCTATGCCGCCCAGGACAGCGGCCACGGGCCGACGACCACGAGCCTGATAGCCAGGTTCATCACCGATGAGAGGACCTACCTCTTCGGCTTCGACTCGTACATCCGCTACAGTAACAGCGGCGCGTGGGAGGTGCACTATGTCCGGTACTGACGTCCTCAGGGGAACGGACCTCTCTAAGACCTACGGGAACCGGTTCACCAGGGGCAACATCCGCGCCCTGGACCGCGCCTCCTTCTCCATCCAGGAGGGGGAGATCTGCGGGCTGGTGGGTCCCAACGGCGCCGGGAAGAGCACCCTGATCAAGCTGGTCATGGGCATCGAGCCGAGGGACGAGGGCGCGGTGGAGATGAACGGCTCGGACCCCCGCGTGGCGCTGGGGTACGTGCCGGAGAGGCCCACCTTCTTCGAGGACCTCTCCGCCTACTACAACATCCTGTACTTCGCCCGGCTGACCGGCGCGGCGGACCCCGAGGGCACCAGCCGCAGGCTGATCGACGAGTTCGGGCTCAAGGGCCGCGGCGATGACCGCGTCTCCTCCTTCTCCAAGGGCATGAAGCAGCGCCTGGCCATCGCCCGGGCGGTGGTCCATCGTCCTAAGGTGCTCATCATGGACGAGCCCTTCTCCGGCCTCGACCCAGGCATGATGATCGAGCTCCGGGGCCTGCTCAAGGGCCTCAGGGCACGGGCATGGCCATGCTCCTGTCCTCGCACGAGCTCAACGAGATCGACCAGCTGTGCGACTCCATCCTGTTCATCAAGAGCGGGAAGATCATCCGCCGCGAGGACCTGGACCGCCCCCGGCCCCGGGCGGTGGTGCAGCTGATGCTGGAGGAGGCGAGCGACGCGGTGACGGAAGCGCTGTCCCGCTGGAGCAAGGTGTCGCTCTCCGCCGACCGCAGAACGATCACCGTGGAGGCGTCCAGGGAGGAGGTCCCCGAGGTCGTGGCCGCGGCGGTGAAGGCCGGCGGGAGGGTGCTGGAGTTCCGTCCGGCGCAGGTGAAGGCCGAGGACCTGTACGCCGAGGTCTTCCGCTCGGAGGTGACCACGTGAACGAGTTCCTCATCCACCTGAGAAAGGACCTCAAGCTGCTAACGTCGGACTCTATGTTCGTCATCTTCCTGCTGGTGATGGCGGTGGCCTCGTTCATCATCGCCCTCTCCACCTGCGCCGGCTACGTGCAGGGCAACACCTACGGCAGCTCGGTGGTCACCCGGGCGTCGCTGGAGCTTGCCCAGAAGAGCGCGCTGGTCAACTACTGGAGCGTCGTGGGCGGGCTGCTGACGGCGATGCTCATGGGCGCTGCGGCGATGGCCATGGGCTCGGAGAAGGAGAGCGGGATGGGCCGCTACACGATGAGCCACAGGGTCCGGGGGTCGCTGTTCTACCTGAGCAAGCTGCTCCTGGTGGTGGCGATGGTGGCCATGGCGATGGCCATCGCTCTCGCGGCATACCTCATCGTGTTCTCCTTCATGGACGTGCCCATGCTCGACCTCGGCAGCCTGGCCCTGTCCATGGCCTTCCCCTTCCTGGCCATGATGGTGTTCGCCTCCCTCGGCCTGGCGCTGTCCACCCTGGGCACCAAGAAGGGAGCGATGGTGGCCATGGCGGTGGTGCTGTTCATCGCGCTGTCCGCGGTCTCGTCCATCACCGTCAACATGGCCCCCTACGCGGCCATGCAGGCCGATCCCAGCGTCAACTTGGGCAACTACACCGAAGCCCTGCCGCTAGAGTACGCGATGGCGATCTACGCCAACCCCATGGTGCTCTCCTACGGGAGCATGTACGTGCTGGGGACCGCCGATGCCGGCGTCGCCCCGCTGTACGATGCCGGCGGAGCCATCCTGCTGGCCGCGGTCTTCTTCATCGCCTTCACCGCGCTGGGCCTGGTGCTGATGTCCCGGGAGCGCATGGAACGCTCCTGGTCGGCGCGGGCCATGGAGCTGCTGGGAAGGGCCAGGGGAGGTTAGAGCGAGCGCAGCATCTTGGAGATGCCGGACGATTCCCGCGGGCCGACGATGATCTTGACCCCGGTGAGCTCCTGCAGCTTGCCGGACATCCTGGACAGCATCCCGGGGATGATGAGCATCTCCCGCCCGCTCTTCTCCATCGCCCCGCTGGACCTCAGCGCCTCGGCCACGCTCTCGGCCGTCAGCTTCCCGGCGGAGTAGGCGGTCATGACCGAGAGGCCCTCGGCGTCCACGACCAGGAGCCACGCGGGCATCCGGCTCTTCTCGATGTCCGCGGCCACGGTGAAGTAGGTCAGCGAGAAGTTGGTGGTGAAGAGCACCGGCGAGCTCTCTCCGGGATTGTTTATGGGATAAAGGCCGGCCTTCACCTGCAGAGGGACCTGGGGGTCGGTGTAGATGTTCTGACGGAGCGTGAACAACGGCAGCGCGTGCGCCGGGTCAAGGTCGTCCATGAGGACTATGCCGCCGTACTTCATGGTCGAGACCATGGCCATCAGCACCGCCTGCCCGTTCCCGCAGGCGTTGGTGATTATTGGATAGCCAAGGCCGCGGAAGGTCCTCTTCACCGCGTTCTTCCGGACGATGGTGTTCCTCTCCACCACCTGCTGAAGCCCTTCGGGGCAAAGGTCGAGCACCATGTCCTCGACGCCGGAAGCATGCACCTTCTCAACAAGGGCGGCCAATCCGTTCAGGTCGGCATGCCTTACGGCCAACGGGAACCTCAGCTCCTTGGCCGCTGCGGCCAGGGCCTCCCAGTTGCTCTCGTCCGCTGCGTAGATCAGCGGCCTGGAGAGGTTCGCCGCCGACGCCGCGGCCCTGACCGCTGCGGCGTCCGGGCTCATGAGCACCAGGGGCAGCGCCGACTCCCTCGCCACCCTGGCGACCACGGACGCGAACCTGGCAGCGTCGCCGGAATCGTTACGGACCCCTAGCATGTCCACCGCCAGCATCTGTCCGACGCGCTCGAACCTAAGGTCCGCGGCCCGCCTCAGCTTTGCGGCTATCTCCTTGTCCGCGGCGCGGTCCGAGATGACGATGGCGTACCTGGTCTGGTGGAAGAACTTCTTGTCGTGGCGGTAAAGCTCCGTCTCGTCCCCTATCTCGACCTTATTGCTTCCGGCGCCGATTGAGACCAGTCTAATCGGCGGGGCCGAGGACGCCTCCAGCTTGGCCTTCGCTTCGTCCGAGACGTACGGGCAGTCAGCGAGCTTGGCCTTGGAGTTTGCCAGCTGCATCGCGAACGCCAGGCATGTCGGGAAGCCGCACTTCCCGCAGTTCTTCTTCGGGAGGAACTTGAAGAACTCGATGGCCGTGGGCATCACTGACCACCTCTCAGTCCGTCGATCGCTTCCCGGAGTATTCCCATGGCCTCAGGGCTGCGGACGATGAGGATCTCGGCCCCGGACACCAGGGCCGCGAGCCCGGTGGTCGCCTCCCACCATGCGCCCCGCTCCCCCGCTTCGCCCCACAGGGCGTTCTCCTCCGTGGCCTCGCGGGCCTCCCAGGATGAGGTAACGTCGCACAGCATCGGCACCTGGAGCATGCGGTCCCCCATCAGCGCGGCGATGCGGATGCGCTCGTTGACCGAGTAGGAGTACTCAAGGCCCATGCCCAGGCAGGCCATGAGGGGGTCCATGAGCACGTTGTCGAGCTTGACGCCGAAATCGGCGAGCAGGATGTTCATCTGCTTAGCCAGATTGATGTCCAGGTTGGAGAAGGCGATCAGCGCGTGGCGGTTGGCCATCGCCGCGGCGGAGATGGTCTTGTACGCCGTCTCCTCGGCCTGTCCCAATATGATGCGTTCCCCCGCGCAGGCGTTGCTCACCGCCTCCATGGTCTTGGCGTCCTTCTCCTCCTGGCCGCAGCCATAGACGATCACTGGCACACTGACGGCCTTGATCACGTCGACGACCGTCCTGGCAGCATCCTCCGGTGACGCGTCCATCCCCTCGGGGTTGGTGCTTCTCAGCTTCAGGCACACGAGGTCCGCCCCGAGGTCGGAGGCCCACCTCTTCGCCCACTCCACCGGGTCCTTTACAGCGTCGCCGAACTTGCGGACCGCCAGTTCCGTGAGAAGGGAGGGATCGTCGATGATCTCTCCGGCCAGAAGCTGTCTCCGGCCGAGGCCTTCGTAGGAAAGGAAGGGCATTCCCGTCGCGCCCCCCACTTCTGCGGAC
>JAKIXL010000050.1:0-253 GCA_022709105.1 Thermoplasmatota archaeon
CATCTGGGCCCGCGTCATGATGCCGAAGAACGGATCTTACATCCAGGTGGACCGCATGGGTCACCCCTTCATGAACGTCGGCTTCACCGCGCCCGAGGACAAGGACGCCTTCAACCAGAATGTTCCGGCACGAGACCGGGAGCTCTTCACCGACAAGGTGGTCAAGCTGCTGGTGTCGAAGGGGCGGGACCCGGATAGCGCGAATAGGGAGGCCCTCAAGCTGCTGCCGGACGTGCTATCTTACGATCGCTCA
>JAKIXL010000050.1:349-3425 GCA_022709105.1 Thermoplasmatota archaeon
CAGGGACGACATCATCGACCATCAGCTCGCCATCCTGACCAATGGCAAGGTGACCACGGACCGGGTGGGGCCGCACGATGACCTTGTGGACGATTTCCCCTACCTCGGCTCTCCGCGGCCAATCAAGCAGGAGATAAAGGAGCCGAGCTGAGGAGCTCATTGATGCCTGCGTGACTGTGCGGGCAGGGTTGGCCGCGAAGAGCTCGGGGAGGACCGCATCTCACTGGCAGGGGACCATTTCGAGGGTTGGCCGGTGGTCGCTCCCATCCGGCCGACACGGGCCCAACGCATCTATCGCTTCATGGCTTGGAAGCACGTGCATGGCGACCGCGGCGGTCCGGACCGGTCCACGCTCGAGCGGTCTGCCGATCGCTCATGTTGCACCCGTCAAGGCCTCGAGGCTAGGCCAAGGCCTCCGTTCCGGAGCAATGTTAAATATTCTGAACGGACTGCTCCCGCCGATGCTGCCAGGACACTGCAAGGACGTGGCGGTCAAGGACGTCGAGTTCCCTCTCACCAAAGAGGACATCGCCCGAGAGATCGTTGGAAAGAAGGCGTATACGAGATGCGACCACTATGTCCTCAGGAACGGCGGGGCGCTCGCCGTCGTCCGCATATCCAAGGCCGAGGGCAAGGAGCTGTTCCGGCCGATCATCGAGCACGAGGTGATCGCCCTGCCCGAAAGCACCGTCTTTATCCGGGACCTGTCGGTCGACGTGCTCAACGCGCCGGCGATGGCGGTGATGGCCCGAAGGTTTCCCGGCAAGACGGTAGTGGTCGAGGGGCAGTTCAACCACATATCCTTCGTTCAGCCGGGGGGGATATTGGACCTTGAGGTTCTGGACGTTGTCCCTCCCTCGCCGTCCAAGCTGTCCGTCCTTGTATCCAGAGCACTGGAGTCCGGCATGGTCGATCTCCCCGTGATCCCGAGCTTCAAGGAGGTGGACCTCAACGAGCTCGTCACGCGGGTGAGCACCGAGGCCGTTCTGTTCCCCTGCGAATCCTCCGGGCTTAGAACGGAGAAGCCCATGTACTTCCTGGACCAAGTGCCGTCGATCGACAAGGAGATCACCTTGATAGGATGCGACCTCTCCGCCCGCATCTACCGCTCGCTGTACCGTCAGGAAGTGCCTCGCATCGAGATGTGTCCCCAGGAACTAGCGCCCGCCGACGGGAGAAAGCGCCTGGTGAAGTGCTGCAAGGTTCGCAACGGATTCCAGATCAAGGACGGCCTGGCCATCGTGCCATGGGGGGCGACTGTCCAAGAGGTCGCAGATGCTATAACGGCTCTTTTCTCGTGACCGTCTTGGATAGGCCCCGGGCATGATTGATGGCCCGGAAGGCGTCCTCCTGGCGGCCGAGCTTCGACAGCACCTCAGCGACCGCGTACCATGCATCTGCATCCTCTGGCTCATCTATGAGATGCTCCTCCAGAATGCCAAGGGCGGTCTTGAACCTTCCCCGCGCCACCTGCTCCCTGGCGCGCTGGTGAACGGTCTTGGACCGCTCGATATGATCGGACATGGTCTCCTTGGCCTCTTTCACCACATCGTCCAGCGCGTATTGGCTGAGCCATGGATATCTGGCGCTCACGGTCTTCCGGAACGCTTCCTCCTCCTGTGGATCGGTCTCCGCAGTGCCGTCCTTGAACATCCTTCGGGGCACGTTGATCTGGAGGTTGCCGTGGTACATCTTGATGAAGTTGGGGTTGTTCTGTGCTCGCGCGGCGCTCTTCACGCCACGTCGTTAAGCGGTCGCCGATAAAACACTTTCCTTTCCATGACACGCCTGGAAACGGTCACGCCGAAAAGATATAATGCCGCGCCGTGATTTCGATCCATCGATGACCGCGATCCGCGTGGCCGCTCCGCTTCTCGCCCTGTCGCTCGCTGCGACCATAGCCCTCGGAACCGCCGGTGCGGACTGGTCCGCGGAGGTCAACTTCACCGGGGACGTCCATGTCAACTTCAATGAACGCATTCACGTAACGGTGAGGAACACCGGTGCTGGGGACATGATCGTCCGCTCCATTGCCCTCACCATCAACTGGCCGGGAACGCCCACTTGGTACGAGGTGTTCGCCGGTTCGGAGACGGTATCAGCCGGCGAGACCAAGGAGTTCGTGAGCGAGCAGCTCAGGATGCCTGACGAGGCGGAGGGCACCTATCCGAGCTTCGTCACCGTCGTGGCCGCCGGAGCGGATGGGCGAGATGTGCAAAAACAATTTCCCGCCACCATCGACGCCACCAGGTTCACCATCTCCGCCTTTGGCGTTCCAGAGGAGGTGTTCGTCCCATTCATGGTGACCGTCGTTCCGATGGCGGTGACGCTCCTGTTCTTTCGCCTGGAGCGTTCTGGGGAGTGGCCGTTCCTCCAGGCGGTCCCAAGGTTCGGTCAAAGGTCCCGGCGGTAGTACGCATATGCGGTGTAGGTCGCGAAGAATATGAGCAGCATGAGGCTAAGGCCGGCGATCGGCCCGTTGCCGAGAGAGATGCCTATGACGAGGGTCGATAAGGATGCCGCGGTGAAAGCGATGAATGCCTTGAGCTCATGGGCCCTCCACCACCATAGGCGGGAGGGCCGGTCGCCGGTCATGCTCCCGTTATGAGGCTCAGTATTGAATAACTATGCTGCGGCAGTCCCGGCAGCGGAACCCTTCCATGAAGCAGAAGCCGAGCGCATCGGGCTTCGCCAGCCCCTCGAGGCCCATGCTCTTCGTGCTCCTCTCGGCCATCCATTTGACTCCGCCGATGAAGCTCTCTGAGCGAACGAATCCGTGCTCCATCTCCTTGCCGCACTTGGGGCAGTTCATCGGAATACTCCGAGCCCCGAACATAGTGGATGCATATACATATTTCTAACCAAAGATAATATTCTGATTTTTTGGACCGTGAGTAAAAACATCGACGGTCATGGAATAATGTTATATTCCGCCCGCCGAATCGGCCCTCCATGGACAATGTGGCGGTCAGTCCCTTCAACCCGGTGCTCAGGGGCACCAAGGTCATCGTCTATGATTCCACTCTGCGCGATGGGGAGCAGACCCCCGGGGTCGCGTTCTCGCCGGAGCAGAAAG
>JAKIXL010000050.1:3435-9133 GCA_022709105.1 Thermoplasmatota archaeon
ACCATAGCCAGGATGCTGGACGACGCTGGTGTCCATCAGATCGAGGCCGGGTTCCCGGCGGTGTCGGAGAACGAGGTGCGGACCATCAAGGCCATCGCCGACCTCGGACTCAAGGCCGATATCCTGGGATTGTCCCGGGTGACCAAGGGGGACATCGACGCCGCCGTGGACGCGGGCGTGGACATGGTCCTGTTGTTCGTTGGGACCTCGGAGATCCATCTCAAGTACAAGATGAAGAAGAGCCGCGAGGAGGTCCTGGACATGACCGCCGACGCGCTCGATTACTGCCGCTCCAGGGGGGTCCCGGCATCCGTAAGCGCGGAGGACACCACCCGGACGGACCTGGAGTTCCTCATGCGGTTCTACCGCGAGTCAGAGGCGAACGGCGCGGTCAGGGTCGGTGTGACCGACACCTTGGGATGCGCCACACCAGAGGCCATCGCCGATCTGGTGACGCGCGCCAGGGGCGAGGTCCGAGTGCCAGTGGCATTGCATCTCCACAACGATTTCGGCCTGGCGCTGGCGAACGCCATCGCCGGCGTCAAGGCAGGCGCGGCCGCCGTCACCACGACCGTCAACGGCATCGGGGAGCGTGCCGGTAACGTTCCGCTGGAACAGTTCGCCGTGGCCCTGAAGTACCTTTACAGCCTGGACATAGGCATCGACTGCACCAAGATGAAGGAGCTGTCCGACCACATCTGTCGGGCCTCCGGGCTGCACAAGCCGAGGAACCAGCCGCTGGTGGGAACGAACGTCTTCGCCCACGAGTCCGGCATACATGTCGCGGCCATCTTGAACTGCCCGATGACCTACGAGTCGATCCCGCCTGAGGCGGTCGGGAACGAAAGGCTGATCATCATGGGCAAGAAGACCGGGGTCAACTATGTCAAGCGCCGGCTGGAGGAGATGCGGGTGGAGGCCGATGACGAGCAAGCGGCGGAGATATGCAGGCGCATCAAGGAGCTTGGGGAGAAGAAGGGCAGGGTGAGCAATGCCGAGTTCATCGACATCGTCGCCCAGGTGGTCCCTAGATCTTCACCTTGAGCCCGGCATCGTCCCTTTTGCACTTGCCGAACTCGGTCATCCTCGATATCTGTTCCCCGGTGAATATCGGGCCTTCGACGCAGACCCTGAGGCCGTCGATCACGCAGGAGCCGCAGAGGCCGGTGCCGCACTTCATGATGCGCTCCAGAGACAGCTGGCAGGGCACCTTGTTCTCGTTGCAGGCCTTCAGCAGGTACTTGTTCATGATCTCGGGGCCGCATCCCAGGACCATGTCGTACCGCTTCTCGCGCATCATAGCGTCCGCAAGGCTGACCACCGTGCCCTTGATGCCGTAGCTTCCGTCGTCGGTGGAAACCCTCACATCGTCCGATGCTTTCCTGGCCCGCTCCTCGAAGATTATCTCACCGGCATCGCGCGCACCGATGGCCACGTCCACCCTGCTGCGGTCGTTGACGGCTTCGACCGCGGTCATGATCGGGGACATGCCTACCCCTCCTCCGACCGCGAGGATGCGCCGGGGAGTAAGGTCCCAGCTGTTGCCATACGGACCCCTTAGCCCGACAAGGTCGCCCACGTTGAGGGCCGACAGAGCCTTGGTGGCCTGCCCCACCTCCTTCACTGTGATGCTCGCCACTCCGCTGATGTGGGACAGGGCCATAGGTATCTCGTCCACTCCCGGTATCCACACCATGACGATCTGGCCTGCCTTCGCCTCCATCGGCCGGTCGAACAGCAGGGTGGTGATCCCCCTGCCGGAACGGATGCGCTCAGTGATCCTGGCCTCAATGAACATGCGCCGCCCCCACGATCTCGCTGAGCCTGTTGAGCCCATTGGCGGCCATGTGCTCCGCTAACCCGTCGCAGATCTCCCTGAACACCTTGAGGCCTCTCCTGCCGACGGCGCTGCCGACCTGCACCGCGGTGGCGCCGGCCATCATGTACTCCAGGACGTCCCTCGAGCTCTCGATGCCTCCCACTCCCACGATGGGCAGCTTGACGGCCTCGTGGAGCTCGTAGACGCAACGCAGGCCGATGGGCTTGATCGCCGGGCCGGAGAGACCCCCGGTCGTGTTATGCAGTATGGGCCTTCGAGCCTCCACCGATATTGCCATGGCCTTGACGGTGTTGATCGCCACGATGGCGTCCCCGCCGGCCGCCTCCACAGCCCGGGCGACGTCCAGCAGGCGGTGCGTGTTGGGCGTCAGCTTGGCCATTACCGGGACGCGCACCGCGTCCTTGACCGAGGAGACGATCGCGTGCACCGCGTCGGGATCGATGCCGACCTCCATTCCGTATCCTTTGGCATGCGGGCAGCTCAGGTTGAGCTCGATGGCCGCGGCGCCGTAGCTCTCCATCTTGATTGCGAGCGAGGCGAAGTCCTCAGGGATGGCGGCGAATAGACTTCCGATGACCGGCACGCCGCTCTTTGTTGCGATCTCCATCTCCTCGGCGAAGGCCTCGATCCCCGGTCCAGGGAGGCCCATGGCGTTGATGTACCCGTCAGGCAGTTCCACCAGCGTGGGGTTCGGATATCCTTTACGGGGCTCGAGGCCGATGGACTTCGTGACCAGTCCCCCGGCCCCCGCCACCGCCACCCGGAGCAGGGAGTCCCCGGTCTCTCCCATGACGCCTGAGGCCAGCAGCGTAGGGTTGCGGAGCTTGATCCCCGCGAGGTCAACTTCGAGTGCGGTCATCACGTGCTCCGATGGAACATCGGAATGTAAAGCCTTCGCTGAGCAGATGTCAGCGGACCGACCTCTTTAAGAATGGGCGGGCGTGAGAAAGAGAAAGAAGTGATTTCAGGAAAAGGGAGAGGCTGAGAGGCCTCGCCATAGCATAGAGACTTCACCTCTTTGGCGGCGATTCCTCTATATGGATAGGCGAGTCCGCGTCCGACTCGCAGGTGTCGTGCTCGTGTGGCCTCTTGGCGTCCGGGGGCAGGGGCGGCTCGCGGCCGACCTTGCGCAGATAGTCGTGAATGGCCTCGTGCAGCGCGTCGGCCGCCAGGTTGGAGCAGTGCATCTTCTGCGGCGGCAACCCGCCGAGGTTGTCGGCGACGTCCTTCCTGGTGATCTTCAGTCCCTCCTCGAGGGTCTTGCCCTTCGCCAGGTCGGTGACCATGCTGCTGGTGGCGATGGCCGCCCCGCACCCGAAGGTCTTGAACTTGACGTCGATCATGATGTCGTCCTTGACCGAAATGTATATATACATCATATCTCCACAGTTGTGAGTCGTAAAGGAATCAGTCACAAAGGAATGTTGCCCTGCAATCTCAAAATTGTAGACCTTGCCTGTGAAATACTTTGTTTCGATCGATGTGATGGGGGTATAAAGATAGCCATCTTCAATCCAAGAATGGTCTTTTTGTCCTCCGGCTAAGGCACAATCCATCTCTAATATTGCACAAAGCTTTTTCAGAGAGCTGCGGTCCCCTACATGTATGCGGTATGCCTCACTGTGGGAAATGCCCTCCATGAGCGAACCTTTCTCCTTATATACTGAGGGGATTATCCCTTGCCTAAGAAGAAGAGTCTTGATCTGACCAGCTAACTGTTCGGATATTGTTACGTAGCCCCCCCGGGAGCCTTTCCTTTCAAGATTGATATATCCATCTCCCCTCCATAGTCCCTTGAGCAGGTGTGTCTGCTTCTCGGGCGGCAGGAACAGCAAAAAATCAGGGATATGCTTATTCGCTGCCCCACTACCAAATAACGATTCGAAGAACCTTGCTAGCTTGGGTTTATATGTATTCACGCATGCAACATTCTGGTGGTCACGGGGGGTTATCGAAGCCTCGATTCCAAACAATGAGCGAATACAGTTCTGAACATCTTGATGATATTCGCTCTCATCAAGGTTGAAAGAGAAGCAAAGATGTCCTCTTCCACCCACAGTAACAGTGTTCCCCTCAGACAGATAGTAGCCAGCAAGCCTCAGGAAATCCTCATTTATCTTGATACGTTCGGGCAGAGCGTACCTGTCTTCAGCGGTGGTTCTTAGGTCAAGAGGCATTTCGAAGAACTCCTGGTCCTTGGTCACCTTCAGGATGGGATAGACGGCGATGTCCCGGCGTCCCAGGTCGCTGACGTGGTGCCATTCGGGCCTGAGCTTCTTCTTGTGCCTGGTGTAGTTGTACTTGTGCTGCTCCGGCCTCTTGACCGCGAGCACGAGGTGCTCCGGGGTCATCTCCACCGTGCCTAGTTTGTTCTTGAGCCGGACGATCGGGCCGCTGTAGTCGCGCACCGAGCGCTGCTCGACGGTCGAGTACACCCCCTCGTGGGTCAGGACCCTCTCCTTGACCGGAACGTCCTCGATGCGTTGATAGTGATTGTTCAGCTGGACCAGCGTTCCGCTGACCAGGCACACTGGGTTCCCGACCTGCCCGATCCCATCAGCGTCGGGTATCTCTCCCACATTATGGGGGTTCGTGAAATGCTCCATGACCTTCTCAGTGTACGGTGGCGACATTGTAGTCCACTCCCTCCCTCAGCGGTGACATCTTCCTCAGGTTCTCTACTATCGGCCCGATGGTGGTGATGAACCTTTCGGCTTCATCCATAGTATTGAACTTGCTCAGCGACAGGCGCAGCGATCCATGGCACTGCTCGTGCCTCAGACCGAGGCTGCGCAGCACGTGCGAAGGCTCAAGGCTCTTGGTCGAGCAAGCCGAGCCGGTGGAGGCGGCGAAGCCCTTCATGTCCAGGTGCAGGATCATGCCCTCGCCCTCGATGTAATCGAACCGGAAGTGGGCGTTGTTGCACAGGCGCTTCTCGCCCCGAGGTCCGTTGAGATAGGAGCGAGGGACCGAGGCAAGCGTTCCCTCTATGAGCCTGTCGCGTATGCGGGACATATTGGCCACGCTTTCCTCCATCTCAGCCATCCCGATCTCGAGCGCCTTTCCCAGGCCAACTAGCCCGGGGACGTTCTCCGTAGAGGACCGGAGCCCTCGCTCGTGTCCTCCTCCGTAGATCAACGGCCGCAGCTTCACCCCCTTCCGGATGAACAGAGCGCCCACGCCTTTAGGACCGTGGGCCTTGTGCGCCGATAGCGAGAGCATGTCGACCTTGAGCTTGGACAGGTCGATCGGGACCTTGGTGATCGCCTGGACGGCATCTGTATGGAACAACGCCCCGCCCTCTTTGGCAACCTCTGCGAGCTCCCTGATGGGCTGAATGGAGCCGATCTCGTTGTTCGCTGCCATGATCGAGACCAGCGTCGTCTCCTTGGTCAAGGACTCCTTGAGATCCTCGATGGACACCAGGCCTTCGGCATCTACCGGAAGGTAGGTGACCTGGAACCCCTGGGTCTCCAGGAACTGGCAGGTGTGCAGTATGGCGTGATGCTCAACCATAGAGGTGATGATGTGACGGCCTCTGGACGCAAGAGCGTACGCGGCCCCCTGCAGTGCCAGATTGTCGGATTCCGTGCCGCCGGACGTGAAGATTATGTCCCTTGGCGAGGCCCCCAGGGCCTTGGCGGTCCGCTCCCTGGCTAGCTCCATAGCATCGTAGGCGTCCCGGCCGAAGGAGTGAAGGGAGGATGCGTTGCCATAGCGTTCAGTGAAGTATGGCAGCATCTCCTCCAGGACCCGGGGGTCCACCTTAGTGGTGGCGCTGTTATCGAAATAGACCTTGTCCATCTGCTCACCTTTCAACCTCGAGGACATATATCGGATGGATATAAATAACAATAG
>JAKIXL010000051.1:0-2769 GCA_022709105.1 Thermoplasmatota archaeon
CCGGTAAGGCGGTGGAGGCAATGCACCGCGGCACCAAAGAGGCGGCCGAGGGCATGGAAATGGTGGACAACACCGGAAAGGCGTTCTCAGATATAGCCATCGCCATCGCCCGCACCGCCGATGAGGCCAGCGATATCGCGCAGTTCATGGCGAAGCAGAAGGACGGGGCCCAGCGGGCCGCCAAATCGGTGGACGGGATCGCTTCCATAGCCGAGGAGACAGCATCATCGGCCGAGGAGTCCGCGTCTTCCACGGAGGAGCTGACCGCCTCCATGGAGGACCTCACCGCCCGGGCCCAGACACTCAGCGAGATGGCCGCGAACCTCCAGAAGGTTGCCGAGAGGTTCAAAATTAGCAGCGACCAGGAGCGGGCCGAGGAACGCCCCCGGCCGGCCCCTAAGGTGGTAGCCCATTCCTCCTCGGCCCCCGTGGCCAAAGGAAGGCCCAACGTGCCGATAAGGGTCAAGGAGGCGCTGGCCAAGCGGGGCATAGAGGCGCATTGAGGTATTCCCATGGCCCGCAAACGAGGTAAGGTCGAGCTCAGCGGGGATGTAGAGCAGATAGTGTCCTTCCGGCTGGGCAGGGAGACATTCGCCATCGTGGTCTCCCAGGTCAGGGAGATCCGCAAGGTTGAGGACATCACTAGGGTGCCCAAGCTCCCGCCGCACATCGAGGGAGTGATGAACCTCCGCGGCCAGATCACCACGGTGATCGACCTGAAGAAGCGCCTCAACATCAATTCCGACGGGTCGCCCCGCTCTGCGCAGTCGCGCATCATCGTGGCCGAGGTCGGAGAGAACCAGCTAGGCATCATCGTAGATGCCGTGGAGGACGTCATGCGCGTGCCTAAGGGCAGCATCTCCCCCCCGCCGAAGACCCTCTCCGGCAGCGAATCCTCGGCGATAAACGGCATAAGCAAGCTCCCGGACAAGCTGATAATGATGCTGGACCTGGAGAAGGTCATGAACGGCGTGCAGGTCCTGCGCTCGGGCGACAGTGTCATGCACCTCGCCCCGGGGGAACAGATGATTACGGCAGAGGTATCGAGATGAACAACCAGAAGAAGGTCCTGGTCGTCGACGACTCCATGGTGATGAGGGCGATGATCAGCGACATACTGACCAAGGGCGGGTTCAAGGTAGTGGGCCAAGCGAAGAACGGCAAGGAGGCGGTGGAGCAGTACGTGCAACTCTCACCGGACCTCGTGACCATGGACATCATCATGCCCGGCGAGCACGGGACCGACGTGGTGAAGAAGATCGTGGAAGTTGACCGGGACGCCCGAATAATAATTGTGAGCGGGCTTAACCAGAAGAGTCTGGTCATGCAGGCGCTGGACAACGGCGCCAAGGACTTCCTGGTCAAGCCGTTCGAGAACGCGGAGCTGCTGGAAGCGGCCCATAAGACGGCGAGATGAGCTGGTGTTCCGCATAAAAGTGCTGGTGGTGGACGACTCCATAGTGATGCGCCGAATAATTGCGGACCTGCTGTCCAAGGACCCCGAGATCGAGGTCGTAGGCTCCGCCCGAAACGGCGCAGAAGCGCTGGAGAAGGTGAGCGAGCTCAATCCGGACGTGGTCACCATGGACATCGAGATGCCGATAATGGACGGCCTTACCGCGCTCCAGCACATCATGGCCGAGTCCCCCCGGGCGGTGGTCATGCTCAGCTCCATGGACAAGCGGCAGGCGGACATTGCGCTGAAAAGCCTGGACCTGGGAGCGGTCGACTTCATCGCCAAGACCGCCGGGTCACTGTCCATAGACCTGGAGAAGGAGAGCGACGGCATAATCGCCAAGGTGAAGGCGGCGGCGAAGGCCAGGATCTCGCCCCGCCGCTCGCTGAGCGCGGTGCAGCCGGCCCAGATGCTCGCCCTAAGAGGTGACTGGATCGTTCTCATCGGCTCCTCCACCGGCGGCCCCAAGGCGCTGCCCGAGGTGCTGTCGCGCCTTCCGGCCAACCTGCCGGCGGCGGTTCTGGTGGTGCAGCACATGCCCGAAGGGTTCACCCGGTCCTTCGCTGAGAGGCTGAACTGGACATCCGCTCTGGAGGTCAAGGAGGCCGAGGAGGGCGACGAGGTCCGCAAAGGGAAGGTGTACCTTGCCCCAGGGAACAAGCACCTCTTGCTCGAGGGCGACCGTCTGCGACTGGACGACGGCCCCAAGGTCAATTTCGTGCGCCCTGCGGTGGACGTGCTCATGAACAGCGTTGCCCCCAGGTACGGTCCCAGGGCCATCGGCGTGGTCCTGACCGGAATGGGCTCGGACGGCGCGGAAGGGATGCGGAACATAAAGAGGAACGGCGGCAAGACAATCGCGCAGAGCGAGGAAACATGCGTCGTCTACGGCATGCCCAAGCGGTCGTGGACATCGGCGCCGCGGACCGCGTGGTCCCCCTGACTGACATCGCGCAGGCGATAACCATCATGATCAGCATGGGGATGTGATCATGGACAACTCACAGTATCTTGACGTCTTCATAGAGGAGTCCAAGGAGAACATACAGTCCCTGAACAGCACCATGCTGTCGCTGGAGGAGAAAGGCTTCGACGAGATGAGCATGAACGAGGCCTTCCGGGCCATGCACACCCTGAAGGGCACCGCGGGGGTCGTCGGCGTTCCCGCCATACAGGAACTGGCGCACGTACTGGAAGACCTGTTCGACATATTACGGAAGAGGAAGGAGATGCCTCCCCGGCCAATAATCGAGCTGCTGTTCACCGGCATTGACACCATTGAGCGAATGCTCGAAGAGCTCGAAACTACAGGA
>JAKIXL010000051.1:2779-8988 GCA_022709105.1 Thermoplasmatota archaeon
TGACCCTAGGGGTGGACCTAAGGGAGCGCATAGCGGCGGCCCTCGAGGTTCCCGCCCCGAAGCCTGTCCCGGTGGACCGACTGGACGATGTTCTGGAGATAGGCTCCGAAGAGCTGGAGCGCATACGGGAGGTGCTTCCCCCTGGCGCGCGGCCGGTGATCATGAGCGTCACCTGGGCCGACAAGTTGAGGTTCAAGGAGGGACGGGCCTATCAGATATCGAAGGCGCTGGCGCCGGTAAGCTCGCTCTTGGCATCATCGCCGGACATGGCCGAGGTCTCCGATTCCGACGAAGGGCTCATCTTGGTGCTGGGGACGACCGTCGATGACGCAGCTCTGCTGGCGCCGGTCCAGGAGGTCACTGGCGTGGCCAGGGCCGTCCTTTATCCTGTTTGTCTAGACAGGGGGAACGCTACCCTGGCCGACAAGGGCATGCCCCACTTGCCGGCCAATGCGCCGCAGGAGGATCACGACGTTCTGCTGGAGAGCAAAGAGGAATGCGACCACCAGGAGGAGAAGCGCTCCGGGATCTCCAGCTCGTCATCAATCAGGGTCAAGAGCAAGCTGCTGGACAAGCTTCTAGACCTGGTCGGGGAGATCATGATCAACAACATCCGCATCAATCAGATCGCAGTCGACCTGAAGAACCGTGAGCTGAAGCAGACCTTGCAGAACAACTCCCGGCTGATGGGTGAGATGCAGGACATCGTGCTCCGCACCAGGATGGTCCAGGTGGACTTCATCTTCAAGCGGTTCCCCCGCATCGTGAGGGACCTCGCCCTTGCCAACGGCAAGGACGTCGAGTTCGTCATGAGGGGCACCGACATCGAGATCGACCGCGGCCTGCTGGACGAGGTCGGGGACGCCCTTGTCCACCTGCTCAGGAACGCGGCGGACCATGGCATCGAGCCGAAGGAGGAGAGGGTGGCCAAGGGAAAGGACCCTCGCGGAACGATCGTCCTCTCGGCCTTCCAGGAGCAAAGCAGCATCGTAATCACCGTGGAGGACGACGGCCGTGGGATGGACGTCCAGCGCATCGTCTCCAAGGCCATCAGCAAAGGTCTGGTGACCGCGGAAGAGGCGGAGCGCATGGACGAGCGCTCCAAACTGCAGTTCGTCTTCCTTCCCAACTTCAGCACCGCCGACAAGGTATCTGACATCTCTGGCCGGGGAGTAGGGATGGATGTGGTCAAGACCAAGATCGAAGGCCTTGGAGGTTTCATCCGGCTGGACTCGACCTTCGGGAAGGGATGCAAGATCACCCTCAAGCTCCCGCCCAGCATGAGCATCATCCGAGCCATGCTGGTCGAGGTGAACGGTGAGAAGTACGCCATCCCCCTGGAGAACGTGCGGGAGACCGTGCGGGTGCCCATGAGGTCCATTCACTCGGTCATCGATCGGGGTGTTTTCCAACTTCGAGACGAGGTGTTGCCGGTGCTCAACGTCCGCGCCGAGTTCGGAAGCCGCAGTATGGGGGCGGACGAGATGCCGGCAGTCATAGTGGAGAAGAACGACAGTCGCGCCTGCCTGCTCGTGTCCCGTCTCATCGGGCAGCAGGAGATCGTGGTCAAGAACTTGGGGAAAGACCTCCGGCATACCGGGTACTTCTCGGGAGCGACCATACTTGGAGATGGAAAGGTAGCGATGATATTGGACGTGGGGGCCTTCACATGAGCTCTATGGAAGTGAACGAACTTGACGAACTGCAGATGGACGCTCTTAGGGAGTTAGGCAACGTGGGGGCCTCCCACGCATCCACCGCCCTCACCAAGCTTGTAAGGACCGACATCCTGATCGATGTGACCGAGTGCAGAGTGATGCCTATGCCTGCCCTTCCGAATCGCTTCGGAGAACTGGGGAGCATCTTCGCCACCCTCAGGATCGACATCGATCCCGAAGGAAGCCGCATATTCATGGTGTTCCCTGGGGACGTGGCGACGTACCTCTCGGACATATTGCTGAGCCGCCCGCACAAGGCCGGACGGCAGATGACCGAGCAGGACCGCGACGTGATGGTGGAGATGGGGGACATATGCATCCGCCAGTACCTCGTGCCTATAGCCAAGTTCCTCTCCATGGAGATAATTCCCAACTCCCCGGAGGTATCCATAGATCGCATAACCGACCGAATGAGGTTCCCGGAGATGATCCGCCCCCTGCGCGACAACGACCTGGTCAGGGTGGAGACGAACTTCGTGGACAAAAAAAAGCGGTTCCAGGGGGCGATCATCTTCGCTCCGAGCAGGAACATCCAGATGCGGACGTTCAAGCGGTTTGGAGTGGACGCGGAATCACAGGCCGCCATGATGTCCAAGTTCGGGCTGTGATATGATGAGCACGCGCGCGCTGGCCGCAGAGCAGGACCCCGTCCTCCTGGACGGATTGAGGGAGATAGGCAACATCGGGGCGGCCCACGCTTCGACGGCCCTTTCTGCGCTTATCAATCGTGACATCGTGGTTGAGGTCTCGGAGCACTTCGTGTGCACGACCCAGCAGCTTCCCGGAGCCCTCGATGATCCAGAACAGCAAGTGGTTGGAGTCTTCCTCGAGGCCCATGGGGCCGGGAAAGGCGGGATCATGCTGATGTTATCTAAGGACATGGCCACCGGGCTGGTGGACCTTATGTTGTCAAGACACCACACCGTGCGTGAGCTGGACGAAATTGACCAGGACGCCATATGCGAGGTAGGCAACATCTGCGCCTCGGCGTATCTCAATGCAGTGGCCAAGTTCTGCGGCATAACCATGGTCCCATCGCCCCCTGGCGTCGCAGTGGACATGCTTCATGCCGTATTGCAGTACCCTGCGGCGATGGCCGACGCCGAGGCCGACGAGCTTATGGTGATAAAGACCCAGTTCGTGTTCGGCGGCTCGGTGTGCTCAGGCTTCATGCTGTATCTCCCGGACCGTAAGACAGTGCGCCTCCTGGCAGAGAAGTTCAGAACGGTGTGAGCTATGGACGTACGGTCCGAAGACCTATCGCCGACCTCTCGGCCGGGCGTTACCCGTGGGAGCAATGTGCTCGGACGCGCCCACATCCTGGATGACGACAACGTGGTGGGCGTCGGGGAGTACAAGGTCGCCCGCAGCCCTGCAAAGCTGACGTGCATTGGGCTGGGCTCGTGTGTGGGCATCGCCATCTATGACCTGCAGGCTGGAGTGGCAGGGGTGGGACAAGATCAACGCTTCCAAGTACGCCGACTCTTCCATTATGATCATGGTGGACGAACTGCTGGAGATGGGAGCGTCGCGAGGCCGC
Source organism: Thermoplasmatota archaeon (assembly GCA_022709105.1). GTDB lineage: Archaea > Thermoplasmatota > Thermoplasmata > Methanomassiliicoccales > Methanomassiliicoccaceae > UBA6. Next base: position 6,038 of record JAKIXL010000051.1, read on the forward strand.
CTCAGGGCGAAGATGGCAGGCGGGGCGCAGATGTTCTCGTTCATCTCTTCCGACACACTCAACATCGGCAAGAGGAACTCAGATGCTGCCAGGGCCACTCTCAGAGGTGAGAACATCCCTCTTTTGGCAGAGGATGTGGGCGGCATCCGAGGGCGCACTGTTACCTTCAACCCGGCCAATGGGGTCTACCGCATCCAGAAGGGCAATGAAATATCCTCCATCTGAGAAGAGACCGCCTCCCTACCCTTAAGAAGTCATCCCTTCCACGCCCTGGACTTAGGCTAGTCGATCGACGTGGGAGACTTTCAGATAACGATGGTCAAGCTCACGACCGCGAGTCATAACTCGTCGCCCCAGTTCATAACTGCGGTAATGCAGACCATCGTTACGAGTGTCCATAGTTTTTGAAGGACGCGCCCTTCACAGGTCCAGCTCAGCCGCCGCCGAGCAGCCCGCCGATAAGGTACTTAGACAGCAGCGAGGACGTGGATCCGATCCAGATTAGGGCGATGAAGTGCACCACCGACCCGACAACGTGGCCTCCCTTGATCATCGGCAGCATGAGCGATGAGAGCGTTGCGTGGACCAGGATGACCGCGAACACCATCATCTCGATCCCGGCGATGTCGAAGTTGGCCGAGAGAAGGCCGCTTAGAAAGCTGGAGGAGCTCCCTGGGCTCTCGATGACCACCGAGGACATCACGTCGCCCATGTAGCCCACGATACCTACGGTGATGTACAGGGTGATGGCGAGCGATATCATCACCCCATAGAGGATGCCGACGAACGAGGACGCGGTCTGCGAACGCTTCTTGCGTATGCTCAGCACCCGGAACATGTTGTCGCTGATGAACAGGCTGGTCGGCTCGGCCTTGGAGCCGTTGTGGATGCAGGTCACGTACATCTCGCCGAACTTGTCGATGAGGTCGCTGGACGTCTCCGCGGAAAAATGCCTCCACGAATCGGCCGCGCTGATGTGCAGCTGCAGCCTCTTCGAGAGGTTCTTGACCATCTTGGTCAGCGGTCCGAAGGAATGCATCGCCAGACGCTTCACGCCATCGGACATGGTGGTCCCACTGGCCTCCGAGGAGCGCCCGAGGGACCGTATGAACGCGCCGAACAGATTGTCCCGGGTCTCTATCGCCTTTTCCTCCCTGAGCACGAGGATGCCGGGGAACAGGGCCGGCAGGAATATGGTCGAGGCGATGAACATCGGCGGGAGACCGGACGGGATCATGATGACGGACAGCAGCACGATGCCGAGGACGGCCACGAGCACCGAGGTGAAGATGAGCCGGTCCTTCTCGGTGATCTGCCCTCTTTTCAACTTAGTGCTGTAACCTAACCAGATGCGGTCCTTGGGCACCTTGGTCTTCAGCAGGTAGATGAAGAACGATTCCAGGGCGGCAAAGCTGAACACCACGCCGATCATAAGCACCTCGACCGCGCCTGAGCCGAACATGGGCATTATGCACACGAACACCGCGGTGAAGATCAGCGAGGTCGTCAGTCCGGTGTAGATCTCCTTCACGAAGTCGAGGTCCTTGAGCGTCCCCTCGGCGCGCAGGAGATACTCGTCCATGATGACGTCGTGCTCGTTCTCCATGAACTTGTCGAGCTTCTCGCCGACGTCCAGCGAGTGCGACAGGCGGTTGAAGAAGTTGGCCTCCATCTGGCATTGCGTCCTCAGGGCGATGAAGCGGCAGGCCTCGGCGGCGCCCACACTGTAGTGCTTCACCAGCCGGCAGATCTGCTTGGCGTCCCTGGCTAGCTGGCCGTACTCCTTCTTGTTCGACAGGATGTAGAACACGCTCTCGAACGGCATGTCCGAGGTCGACAACGCGGCCATGGTGGTGACGAACATGGGCATGTTCTGCTCCACCTCCACCTTCCGCTTGGAGGTGTACACTGCCGGCAGCATGAACACTACGAAGATGCCGAACATCGGTACGACGTACGCCAGGATCAATAACGGCCCATGGAGGTACGGCGCCAGTGATATCGTGAGCAGCGCCGGCACGACGATGCCCAGCAAGACGATGGAGACCATTATCAGCTTGTAGTAGGTCTCCTCCTTCATCCGAAGGTCGCGCAGCCAGGCATCCTTCTTCATGGCGCATCACACCGTGAAGGGCAGCGAGTTGGGCCCGTTCTCGTAGTAGTCGCTCAGTACCTTGTTTACCTCGTGATAGCCGGTGATGTCAAGCTCCAACATCTTGCGTATGATCTTCTCCCGCTGCCGCAGGTCCTTGTAGACGTCCTTGGGCTCCGAGTATCCGTGCTCCAGCGCTATCCTCTTCTCCAAGATGTACGAGTTGTTGTTTCCCCGGAAGTACAGGTTGTCGGTGGCCGAGTCCCACTTGAAGACGTTCCGGCTGAGCACTCCTCCCGCCTCCTTGCTGAAGCCGATAAACTCCTCCACACCAGTGACCCGCCTCAGTAATCGTCGGTTAACGTTCACCGCCGATTGGAAGATGATGACATTGACATTGTCTATGAACGACATTGGGATGTTGATCGGCTGTCCGGTCATCCTCTGTATGAACTTGGTGGCGTTGGAAGCGTGAAAGGTCGCGAGGACCGGAATTCCGGTCTGCATGCACTGGAAGGCCACCCGGCCCTCCTCGCCCCTTATCTCGCCGATGACGATGTAATCGGGACGGGAACGCAGCGCCGCGCGGAGCAGGTCGAACATTGTGACCCGGGCCTCCTCCGGTCCAGACTCCCTGGTAACGCATCTCTGCCAGCCCTTCTGAGGAGGCTTCACTTCAGGTGTGTCCTCAACAGAGTAGATCTTCCCGCGGTGGTCGATGAAGCACAACAAGGCGTTCAAAGCGGTGGTCTTGCCGGACGCGGTCTCGCCGGCCAGGATGATGTTCATCTTGTTCTCCAGGCACATCCAGATATAGGCCACGAACTCCGGCGAGAACGTACCCCATTTTATTAGCTGG
>JAKIXL010000052.1 GCA_022709105.1 Thermoplasmatota archaeon
CGAGCCGCGAGCGCTGACATCGTTGGAGTAGATCATGTTGATGCGCGACCCGTCCGGCAGGGTGCCGTCGACGATGGGCTTCGAGGCGCTCACCGGCCGCCCCATGCGCTCGGACATGGATACGAAGAACTCGTTCAAGGTCACCTCGTCCTCGAACCTTATGTTCGTCTCCAGTCCATACTGGAACGCTTTATGCGAGACGCGCACTCGTGACGTCCCGATGAGATGGATATCCTCAATGTAGGGGTCCATGATCAGCGGCTCGATCACTCCGTAGCCGATGATGTCCCGATTGATGTAGTACTTCAGGAGGTCGTGCTCTCTCTGGGTGAGCACGACCTTGCCGCCCTTCTTGCGCCTCTTGATGTTGCCGTTGCCGATCTCCACCGATAGATCGAACAGCTTCTCCAGGATGCGGACGAGATCCTCCTTGGTCTCCACGGACTCCTCGGCGCTAGCCTTCTCCAGGATCAGCTCCTTGATCTTGCGCAACTTCTCCTTCTGCTCAAGGTTCAGCCTGGTCTCGATGGAGATGTATTTGGAATGTAACGCGTCGATGTGGATATATCCGCCGCCAATCTTGTAGATGATATTGGCGCTGCCCGGGTCGACTATCGCGTTCTTCCTTATGTCAGCGAGGTCCTTCACCGACAGGTTCTCGAAGTACCTTGGCATGGTGTTGGTGGTCTTCTGGAGCTCGCTTATGTATTCCCGGATGCTCACGTCCCGGGCTATCTCGTTCTTGAGCTCTGGCGACATCATCGCCATCAGCCGGACACCTCGGTGATCTCAATGACCAGGCCTATGCCCGGCTCTATCCTTATCCTCATCACATCATCGACGCGGCGCTTGGCCCGCTGGTATCGCAGCGTATGCACCGTTCGAACCATCTCCTGGCCAGATGCCCTCATCTTGATGCTGAGATAGATGTCCACTGCCGAGCGCAGGGGGTCCGCGGCCTCGCAATTCTCGTCCGCGGTCATTATGATGGTCTTCTCAAGCTTCATCTGCTTCTTGAAGAAGCCCATCAGCCGGATGCAGTTCGCCTCGGTTAGGCTATCCTTGGTCAGCGTCGTGAGGGAGTCGATGAACAGCACTTCATTGTTGTAAAGCTGGGGGGAGGACATCAGCTTCTCGAGGAAATCTGTGCGGGAGCGGGACCGGCCGAGCAGCGGGTACACCGGGAAATAGCACAGCTTCCCATTGATGAGGCTCCTGTCGATCCGATAGTCCAGGGAGTACATCTGGTCGATGAAGTCTCGGAGCGTCAGTTCCGTCGAAACGAAGGTCGCGGAGTGGCCGTTCTGCAGCAGACCGTAGAGAATGCGCTGGCACAACGCACTGCGGCCGGAGCCCTCGGCCCCCTCTATGAGCATCGTCGATCCTCGAGGAAGGCCGCCTCCCATGCGAACGGCCAGCTCGTCCTGCTTCAGATGGATGTCGAACAGATTCTGTCGCGCCTTGTTGCCATCTGCAGGGCCATTGTTCATTCCGTTGTCACCCCATAACCTCGTCCCGACTAGGCTAGGCAGGCTATAGCCTGAAGTCCAGCGTGTCCGATGCTCCGTTGCCCAGGATGGCCTTTGCCGTGTGATCTCCCGCTCCAAGCATCAGTGTGGCGGTGACCTCGATCACCCTTCCGGTGACCCAATTCTCCCCGCCCGGTCCTACAAGGTCCGCTTCGAACTCAATATATTGCCCATCAATGAATATGATCAAGTCCCGATAGCTCTGGGGCAGTTCCCCCGTGTTCTTTATGTAAATCGTTATGGTCCCGTTCTCGTAGGGGACGTGCCTTGGATCGTTCACTATGGTGATCGATGAACCCATCACCGAGACCGCGTTGTCGGACTTGACCCTCATCTCGTCGGCCATCAGTCCGGTGATCCCGATGATCGTGCCGGCTATGGTGACGGCTACGATTATCGACGCAATGAAAAATATCATCTGGGTTATCGAATCGTCCGATGCCATTGGGCTCCCTCAGCCGTATACCGACACGCCGTTGGCGGTCACTATCTTGATCGCTGCTCCGTTCACGCCCTCGGACATTGTTATGATAAGCATCTCGCCCGGCAGCCACAGCTTGGTGTCGTTCTTCCCCTCGACGCTCATCGAGGATATCTTTTCATTGCTCAGAGCGCCGTTTATCAGCACGTCCACCTGGGTCGTCAGCGTGACCTCGCCGCTGTTCACCACTCCAAAGGTACCGTTCGGCCCGTCGACGAAGGAAAGGGCGACGCTGGTACGCATCGCGTCCGCTTCCCGTTGCGAGCTGGCCTTCTGCGCCTCCAGCACCGATCCCTGGGCATGGTCCAGGGCTCCAATGATGGAGGCGAACGAGATTAGGGATGCGATGAAGATTATGGCGGTGGCGATGGACACGCTCATCCCCATCAGAGGCCTCCCAGGCGCATGAACTCGCTCATCCACAGGTCCAGGGCCCTTATGTCCGACTCCATTATCTCGTTTCCGTTCGACCTCTCCATGCATATCTTGCCCATGAGGTGATCGACCAGCCTGCGGATGTGGTCAAGCTCGTACACGTCCACCAGGGGCGACGTCCTCGCCGCGGGCACCGCTCTCACCATCTTCGGCTTCATGTCATTGAACATATGAGATTCAGTTGCTGGTTCCAACGCGCTCATCGCCGATGCCTCCTTGTTGATCGCGAGCACCTCGTCCTCTTCCGGCCGGACTATGCGGTCCAGCGGCCCGTCGTCGTCGAAGGGGGTGACCACCTTGTGCTCCTTGGCCGCGCTCTCGACCTTGATCGTCGGAACTTCCGTCTTGATCGCAGGCTGCTCCGGGGCGAGGTCCTTCAGGCACATGGTGACCTCGGCCTTGGCCTGCGGTCTCGCTGGCACTGCCTGCTCAGGCTCACCATCGACGAAGGGATTGTACTGTCGGCTTACCGCCTCGTACACGTTCAGCAGCGTCCTTATGGAATCGTTGATCTGCGAAAGATCGCTCTTGATCGATTCCATCTCTCCCTTCATAGCCCTCGTGGTCAGGTCGGTCGACTCCACGTGGCTCTTGAGGTCGTTGACGTTCGCCTCCACTTCCTGGAGCTTCTTGTCGCTCCTCGGCGCCGCGTCGGCCAGAAGGCCGTCGCTCAGTTCGCCAGAGCTCTGGCCGATCTCGCTGAGCTTGCTCAGCGTGCCGAGGCCGCCGCCGAGGCTCCCCAGTGACACGGTGTCCCCGCTGAGCTCAAGGCCGCTCAGCGATGAGGTCCCTGTCCCGATAGTCTCCTCCTTGCCCTTCTTTTTGAACGACAGGACCGCCATCGTAGAAAAAATAGGTGCAAGGAGGGACGCGCGAATTCTTCTCATTCGTAGTTTCCCTCCTTCAAGTGTTTAGATTAAGAGGTTTACCGGAGGTTCACGGTGCCATCATACAGAACGGACGGGACGGTGAACGAAACGGTGGTCGTCGCGCCCTTGGCCGGCATGATCTTTATGGACACCGAGTCACCGGGGACGACCTCCATCTCGGAGTTCCCGACAGCGTTGAAGGTGATCTTCACAAGGTCGCCCTGGGCGATGGTCCCATAAAGGCCAAAGTTGCTGGTCCCGTCTTGGGGGGGAACCAGGACAGCGGAATAAAGGTCCGGCTCGTTAGTCGCAGCCTTATCAGCGTCTTCACCAAACCCGGCATAGACAAGCTCACCGCTGCTACCTCCAGCGGTGACGGACAGGATCACGTCATCCAGGACCAGGGCAGGGCTGCCAGCCTGCAGCTGGACATAGACATCCATCGAAGTGATCTTGTTACCTGAAACGGTTCCCTTCACATACTTTATGTCAAATCCAGACGCAACACCGGTGATCGCATCGTTGCCGGTCTGGGTAGCCTGCTCGCGCACCGTATTGGCGGTGCTGATCAGGACGGACGCGGCGACGGCGGCCACAAGGACCATGGCGATGAATATGATCATCGTCCCCACGCCCATCTCGGCGCGCCTGTCCCTGGACATCTTCGCAAATTTCTTGCTCATCATTTCTTTGTTCCTCCATTATTGTTCCTGCTTGAGTACCTCGGCAGGAACTCATGCTTTGACGTCAGGGCAAGCCACATCTGCTGTTCCTGGCATCTCAAGCGACTTTGCACCAGTAAGATGATATATAAATCAATGAATGGCAAGAATCATTCTTGATTCATAGACTATATAATTATAATAATATTAGAATAGTAATATCATTATTTGTTATAATAGTAGAGAAGCAATGATGCCTCAAGAGGCTATGTTCCTTGCTACCGATCGGCGGCCTCATGCAGATCATGAGACATTTTGGGACCGGAAAGGCCCCCGGTCCCCGACCATAGCTACGATCTCAATGGTCCAAATCCATAGATATGCCATACTTTTAATCTGGCCGATCCCATTCGACAGCCTAAATAACCGTGACCACAAGGTTAGCCAAGTTGCCAATGATCGCAATAAAGAGAACAATATCCATTTTGTGGAGCAAGCACCTCAGCTCATCGATCATGTTTTATGTGAGCCTCAAAATATTATAATCATATCCTGTGGGGTGTTGGTGTGGGTATTCCTCATTTGACCACGACCACGGTGCATGGTGAGTTCTTCATTATGTTGTCCGTTGTGCTGGTTGCAAGCAGCTTGGACATACCCGCCTTCTCTCCAGAGGATCCAATTATCAGCGCGCTGGCCTTCAACTTGTCGGCCGCCAGGAGCAAGGTCTCGTGGGCCTCTCCCGCCTCCAGGAGGGTCGCCAGCGGCACGCCCAGGTCGGACGCGATGATCTTGGCGCGCCCTAGCACCCTCATGCCGTTCTTGATGCTCTTCTCTTTGTCCTCTTGCGTCTTGGGATTGACTATATAGAGCATGAACAGATTGGCCTGGAATGCTTTGGCATAGGCGAAGGCATACTCGGCCGCCTTCTCAGAATGGGTCCGGCCATCGTTCCCAACGACAATGTTCATGATCATGCTCAAATTATCTACGAAACCTATTTAAAAATCAATATGATAGAATCTGTTCTGATATCCTGTTATTATCGATGACTATAATCCACGCCGATATGATTGGGTAGGACCGCTCGACCGAAGGGGAGATCTGTAATGTCGGTGTGAACGACCGGATCTGATAATCATGAGATCTCGAGTAAAGGAACGCTTCCAGTCGCGACCGCATCAAGGCGAAGGGCTTTGACGTTGGGCCCAAGTCAGCAATGAATAAGCTAATAATGCTCTTCCGGCGGTAGTGGTGCGCTGTCCATGTTTCCGGCCATCACACGATTGAGAGGGTTCTACGCCGCCTACTTGCCGCTCGGCGACGTCTTAGGCGAAATGTTTTACGCGGTGTGGATGGTCGTCGTATCTCTGGGCATACTGGGAGGGACTGGCTTTGAAGGCGGAGAACTTGTACACGTCGTTCTCATAGCGTTCCTCGTCAACATGACATGGGGGCTCATAGACGGGCTTAGTGCTATGTATTCCGGGATCATCGAGAGAGCGCGGAGCGAAAAGATCATCTACTCCCTGCAGAAAAAAGGTGATGCTGAGGCCAGGAGAGAGGGGGACAGGGTGCTGTTGGGAGGCATCACGTCCGTGCTTGATAGCTCGGACCGGGAGAAGGTCCTTGACATGATCGCTTCCGCACGGCCGATCGAGGGTGACCCATGCTCCAAGCGCTATGTTCCAAATCGCATTGACCGGCGCTACGCCATGGGCATACTGGGCATCGATGTTCTGCTGGTGCTCCCGCTCGTCGCACCGTTCCTCATCTTCCAGGACCAGCATCTGGCTCTATACGTTTCCCGCTTGATCGCCACGACCTTCTTCGCCATTCTTGGCGCCGCTTATGCCGGTCAGCTGAACCGCCGCCGGTGGGTCGCATCGCTGTTCCTCGCCACCCTGTGCTTCAGCCTGTTCAACCTGGTCTTCCTGTTCGGATGGTGAGATCGACCGGCCCATCGAACAAGGCCGTTCCTGAACGGTGGCCTCATGCGTCAATTGAGGGAAGGAAGCATTATCGGCGGCGGTCGGCACCGGCCCCAGGACCGGTGCTCGTTGTCGATCCCGAACAACCCCATCTCAGAAGGATCGCCACGAATTATAGTGGATGCGGCCATAGATGGCAGGACAGTGAAATATAAATGGGTCTTGAGATGCATTGAACAGATAGAGCTCGTATCGAGGGTTACATGTCTGCAGCGATAGGCCGAGGGCCGTCCGGTCCAACACCGCTCCGAGGGTGCCCGAGATGCGGAGCGTTGAACTCACCGGTCGTAAGCTACTGCCTCAATTGCGGAGAGTTCCTTCCGCCGCCAAGCGGCAATACCGCATACTTTCCTCCTACTCCTTGGCAGGAAAGGGAGGAGGGCCTGTCGGTCCCCCTGGTCCTGCTCATAGTCGCCATCGTTCTGTTGGTCGTCATGGGTGCCATTTTCTTGGCAGCATTCGCGAGCATCGGCCGATAGGGTCTCCTTACGAAAGGGTGCATCGTCCCGCGAAGCGCCGCCATATCCGTGCCTGGTCGCTCATGGATGGGCCCTTATCCGCACAATGACGGCTGCTCGGTCCTCCAGGCTCTAATGTCCCTCCGTTCACGGTTCCGCGGCCCACACCAAGGCCACCAGCTTGGTGGCGATGTTGGTCTTGGTCGGCTTTACGGACACCGTCTCCAGCTTCTCGGTCAGGGGGTCGGCCTTCGCCGCGGCGCCCCTCATCTCGGCCTGGAACTCCTCGTCCAGTTTCTTCCTCCTGTCGATCAGCGCTTCCAGGTTCTCCTCGGCGAACCTCACGTCCTGTTTCTCTTTTTCAGATCGGCTAAGCTCCCTGGCGGTCTTGCTGACCATCGAGCCGGACTTCCTGCCGGCCATTGCTCCAAGGATGGACGAGCCGATCGATGCCGCGGACTGGTACTTCTGACGCTTGGCCTGGTCTTTCTCCCTCTCCCTGGTGATCTCCGCCTTTCGTATGCGTTCGTCCAATGTCGCGTACTTGGGAGCGTACTTCTTCTTCAGCTTCTCCATGCTCTCGTCCGTGAGCTCGCGGGAGGCCAGCTGCATACGTATCCTGAATTCAGGTTCCTTCTCGCCGGGTCTTGAGAACTGGGCCAAGCTAGGGCTGAACATCAGATCGAGCGACTGCGTGCTAGCAAGCCAGGTCTCAAACTCCTTCTCCCATGCAGCATAGCTCTTCGGCTTGGTCGCAGCGGCCGGCAGACCAGAGAAGCCGACCCCGTCGATAGGTTCGCTGGATAGATCGGAGATGGGCAGATTGGCCCACTTTGCTTGGTTCCAGTCCAAGGCTATCGGGCCGTCGACCAAGGGTGCCAGGAAGCTTAGCTCCCTGATCTCGTCGATCTTTTTCTTGGCATCGACGAAGCGGACCTGGGAGACGCCCAGGACCATAGGGCGATAGGTCGCCGGAGGCCGCGATCGGTCCGCGGGTGGCAAGAAGTATTGAGGTATCTCGGATGGAAGCACCGGCCTTTGGGGGGACGATGGGGTCGAGGACGGAGCGGGGGCCGTCCGCACCGGAACTCCTTGTATGGCGTCCGCGCTTGCCGCCTTCTTCAACGGGTCCATCAGCACCTTGATCTGCTCCCGCGTAAGCGGCCCTCTTAGATAGGACATCGCCCACCGGGAGTGGAACACGGTAGGTGCGTCATCGTTCACGTTGTGCATCAGGAACACCCGGCTTCCCAGCCCGGCTATTAGCTGGTCCATCTGGGCCCTGTCGAACCTTTTGCCGGAGCCGGCCGAGGCCCCCTCGAGCGCGTCCAGGATGCGCATCTTGTCGCGATCGGTCTGCAGGCGCCCGATGAACCAGGTGCCGGTGTTCGACAGTCCCTTGTAGTCTAGGTCCACAGGGTTCTGGGTGACCAGGGTCACGCCGAGGCCGAAGGCCCTCGCCTGCTTCATCAAGGTCAGCAAAGGCAGCTTGGACGGCGGGTTGGCCACCGGCGGCAGGTATCCGAACACCTCGTCGATGTACATGATGGCCCTCAAACTGATGGTCCCGGACTGCGTGCGCATCCATCCCACCACGTGGTTCAGAAGCATGGACACGAAGAACATGCGCTGCGCGTCGTCCAGGTGGGCGATGGAGAAGATGGACAGCTTCGGCTTTCCGGCCGGAGTGTACAGGAAGCTCCGGACGTCCATGGGCTCGCCCTCCATCCACAAACGGAACCCTGGCGCCGCCAGGAGGTTGTTCAGGCGCATGGCCAGCTCGAACCTCTCCTTGGAGGGGTAGAACGTCTCCATCTCCAGCACCCCGACCTGCTTCACCGGAGGGCTCTGGATCCCCCGGATGAGCGATGCCAGGTCAAGCGGTTCGTTCTTCCTCCACGAGTCCGCAAGTATCGTCGATATCAATATATGCTCTCTTGAGCGCACCGGGTCGCCATCGACGCCGATGAGCCCCAGGAGGCTGGTGACGGTGGTGTTCACCCTCTCGTGCAGCAGCTCTTCGTCAGCGGCGGCCTCCGCCGGGGGCGGATCGAAGGAGCGGAGCACGGACACCGGCATGCCGGCATTGCTTCCCGGGGTGTAGATCATGATATCACAGGCCCGGCGGAGCCGTGCGATCCTCGCTCCGTCCTCCCCCCAGGTGGCGAGACCGTTCCTCCAGTTCTCAGCCTGCTTGGCTGCGTAGTCCTCTATTGACAGGCCCTTCTTTTGAGCATCCTCTGCATTTACCCAGGGCAGGAAATCCTCCTTCCGCAGATCAGGGAAGGTGAGCATTAGGTTGGTCATGTCGCCCTTTGGATCGATTATGATCGCCGGGATCCCGTCGATCGCGGCCTCCTCCAATAGGGATATGCACAGGCCGGTCTTCCCGCTGCCTGTCATGCCCACGCACACTGCGTGGGTCAACAGGTCCTTTGACTCATAGAGGAGGAGCTCGTCCTTCAACGACCTGCTCGCTAGGTCGTAGTTCCGGCCGAGATAG